>JAKMGR010000707.1 GCA_022424805.1 Verrucomicrobiales bacterium | reverse complement strand
CTCAGACGACGCGATCCGCATCGATACCGGGGAGGCCCCGTCTGGTCGCCGAAAAATAGCGACGGCACTTTCACCGGCCTCCAGCCTGCCGCGATCGGATTGATCAAGTCTCGAAATACCATGTCCATTCGCGTCGGGCAAATCGCCGGGCTCGACAATGTCCGCAGTCTCGCTTCCGCTCTCAAATTCGGAGAGCTACCCAATTCGCCGGTGATCTACCTCGGCGCGTTTGAAACGAATCCCCTCACGCTGACAAGCGCCTACTCCACCCTGCCGACGGGTGGCGTTAACTATACCCCATTTCTCATCCGCAAAATCGAACGCAGCAACGGAGAAGTTTTTGACGAACACGAAATCAATGGAGTCGACATTTTCCCCGAGTCAGTTTCCTACGTGACCAATGACATTATGGCCAAAGTCATGGACGAAGGAACCGGACGCGGCGCTCGCAGTGCTGGATACCAGGCCGCGACCTACGGAAAAACCGGAACCACCAATGACTACAAAGATGCGTGGTTCGTCGGCTACACCGACAAGATTACGACCGGCGTATGGGTCGGCCTCGACCAGCCGACGACAATCATGAACCGGGGCTACGGCAGCACCCTCGCCCTCCCCATCTGGACTGAGGTGATGAAGGAAGCTGAAACCTGTGGGTTCAAGGCAGAAGCGATTGCTCCGCCCGATGACACGCAAAACGTCGTTCTCTGCCGCGAGTGTGGCTTGCTGCAAGGCCGCAAGACCCGCAATCCCTATCAAATGCCGCTTCCTCCCGATCTCAACCCACGAGCGTCCTGCCGCGGCCACGGCTTCAGCCTGTTCACCGACCGGAACAACAATCAGCAACCGGGTGCCATTCCAATTCCAGGCTTCGGTCAACCCGGACAACCAAGCCAGGCCGGACAACCTGCCCAGCAAGGCCAGTTTCAGCCCCGCCCGCAACAACCCCGTCCTCAAGGCGGTGATGCGGAACGGGTCCTTCGCGGGATCGGAAGACTGCTTTTCGGCGGAGATCCTCAGCGGGATCGATAGATCACTCAGTGAAACTTCCTCTAGACTTTATCTTCCTTTGTGTCATTTTCGGCAATGCCCGAAGATTCGAGAAAGCAACCGGCGTTCAGCTTGGTGCCAGGAGATTCGCCTCATGAAGTGGAAGGCGAGCGCGAAGTCATGCTACCCGGCATGTCGCTTGAGATTCTCACGACTCGGAAGATTCGCCTTCAGCGCTGGAATTTGAAGGAGCTCATGGATCCATACTGGCGCCTCTACATTCCTGTCGAGGGATCGGCGGTCATCCGCTACAAGGATGAAACACTTGAATTGCTCCCTGGAAATCTCTACCTAATTCCTCCGCGAACCACCTTCAGTTCCGAAAATCCCGAGCCGTTTTCCAAGTGGTATGTCCACTTCATTCTCGGCCGGTCAGATTTGCTTTCTGTTCCGGGAATCTATTCGCAGAACCTTGATGATGTTTCCGCAGCATTTCTCGACACGCTCGCATCTGCGCGCAGCGAGCCATATAACTGGGAATCTGCCGCTCTCGTAATTCACGCGCTCACCAAGCTTCCCGCAGAAGCCTGGACCGACCAGAAACTCGATAGCCGAGTCGAAAAGGCAATGGCATTTCTCGAGGAAAATCTCGCGCGCAAGATCAGTGCCGAAGATGCAGCTCGTGCCGCAGGCGTCAGTGTCAGGAATCTGAATCACCTGTTCCGATCTCAAGTTCGCATGGCCCCGATGAGCGTGCTCCTGGACTACCGGCTCGACCGCGCCTGCCACCTGCTCCGTCACACGGATCAAAGCATCGAACAGGTGGCGGAAAATTGCGGCTTCCCGAATCGCTACTATTTCAGCCGCATGCTGAAACAGCATCGCGGAATCTCTCCAGCAGCGTATAGAAAGGGACAACTCTACTAATTCCCTGTTATCCATGACTGATTCCGGCCCCAGTCTTGAGGATAGAAAGCGGGCTTGCCTGCGACCAGACACATCGGTCGTGATGCAACAGAGTTGGAAAGACCTGCTCTTTCTCCACTGGCCAATCGACCCAAAGCTGATTCAAGAGGCCCTGCCTCCAGGCCTCAGCGTCGACACCTATAAAAGCAACGCCTTCATTGGCCTTATTCCGTTCTACATGCGCAACATCCGGCCGCGCAACTGTCCACCCGTTCCCGGGATTTCCTATTTTCTGGAAATGAACGTCAGAACCTACGTTTACGATGAACAGAATCGGCCCGGCGTATGGTTCTACTCCCTCGACGCGAACCAGTCACTTGCCGTAGCCGTTGCGAAGCATTTCTTCCACCTTCCCTACAGAAAAGCGAAGATGAGCGCAAAGCGAGACGGAAAGACAACTCACTACCGCTCGCTCCGCAACCGGGCTACCGAGGAGGAACTCACGACGGTTTCCTACACCCCGCGAGATCCCCTTTCACAGCCCGAACCAGGCTCCCTAGAGTATTTCCTTCTCGAACGCTACCTGCTCTTTGCGTGGAACAAGAAACAGAAGCAACTCTACTCGGGAAATGTTCATCACGCCCCTTACCCTGCTTTATCGGTGGATGTGCAAAACCTGAACTCGGGTGTTACCATTTGCGGTGGCTTTCCGTTCACAAAGGAGCCGCCGGTTCACCAAGTTTTTTCTCCCGGCGTTGAGGTCGACGTGTTCGCTCTTCAACCCGTGTTGCCGAAATAGAATGAATTTCGAGACCTTTGTTCCCGGTTCCGGAGTTCATCTGGTGGCGTTGCTTACCTGCATCGTGATTCCCATAGTTGTGGCACTCTCGGGAAAAGGAATGGAAGGAATGTTTCGGAAAATTATAGCCGGAGCATGCCTTGTTACCTGGATCGCCACCTTGCTGTATTCCTTTCACCCGGAGCGCTTCGAATGGGATTTTTCCCTGCCGTTGCATTTCTGCAACCTCGCGAACCTGATTGGAGCAGTTGCGGTTTTGTCTCCACGGCGCATCCCTAAATCCATTCTCTATTTCTGGGGATTCACACTTTGCCCCTGGGCCTTTCTTACGCCGTCTCTTGAGGAAGGACCCGCTCACCTCTGGTTCTGGATCTTCTGGCTTTACCACCTCTGCATCCCACTTTCCCTGTTCTGGACTGTGATTCGTGAGCATTATCGACCCAGCTGGGCTGACCTCAAAACGATACTGATTCTGACATGGGCATTCACCCTAGTCCTTGCCTTACTCGATCACTTCACAGGATGGAATTACGGTTTTGTCGGTCCGGGAATGCCTTTGCAGAAAAGCCCCCTGGACGCGCTTGGCCCCTACCCCATCCGAGTCCTCTGGATGCTCCTGATTGGTTCCGCGCTTTTTATTCTCGCGCTCCTGCCTTGGCTTTTGCCGCAAAAAATTAGGAAAAAAAGCTGAAGATTTTCGCCTTTCTCATCGTCTCATTCTTTACCACAATAGAAATATGACGAATGCCGAAGAGAAAGAACTCGATGCCATCATGGCGCGGGCTCAAAAGGCGCAATCCGCACGAGCCAGAATGAACTCGACGGTTAGGACGAGAAGAAACTCGTCAAAGACGGAGTCAGCGCAGTCGCCGAAAGCGCCAACATGCCAACCACCATCAAGGCAATCGAAACCTTCAAGGAAGGCGACGTTCTCCACGCCCCCGGAAAAGCATCCAACGCCAGCGGCGTGGCCGTGAGCGGACTCGAGCAAAGTCAGAACGCGATCCGAATCAGTTGGGACGATGAAGAAGTCGACAAGCAGCGACACGACATGATGGAGAATATCCACCATCGCTGCGTCGCGAATGGCGGTGACGGCGAAATCGTGAACTATATCGACGGATCCAATCTCGCCGGATCCAAAAAGGTCGCACGCGCGATGCTGGCATACAGGGCGGTGTGACTTCAGAGAATTCTCACCTCACGCAAAAATCCCATCGACGACTTCGCCGTAGACATCCGTCAGCCGGAAGTCCCGACCGGCATAACGATACGTTAGTCGCTCGTGATCCAGTCCTAACAAATGCAGAATGGTCGCATGCAGATCATGCATGTGAACTTTGTCTTTTACCGCGTAGTAGCCGAACTCGTCTGTCTCGCCATAGGCGAACCCACCTTTCACACCCCCACCGGCCATCCAGACGGTGAAACCCTGCGGGTTGTGGTCACGTCCATTCTTCCCCTGAACGATAGGCGTGCGCCCGAACTCCCCGCTCCAGACAACCAGGGTATCTTCGAGCATTCCCCGCTGTTTCAAATCGGTCAGAAGACCAGCAATCGGTTTGTCGACCGCGAACGAGTTTTTTTCATGCCCCGCCTTCAAATTTCCGTGCTGATCCCAAACGTTCGGAGTCGACACCTGGATGTATCGCAGTCGGGACTCGGCAAAGCGCCGGGCGAGAAGGCATTGCCGTCCGTAGCTGTCGGTCTTTTCGTCGCCAATTCCGTATAGCTCACGAATGTATTCTGGTTCGTCCTTCGTATCGATCACCGGAGGCGCGGACGCCTGCATCCGGTAGGCCATTTCCATGGATTTGATCATTCCCTCGGCCGGAGCGTATTTCGTCCGCTCGAAATGCTCGCGGTTCCGCTCGCGGAGAAACTGCAGTTTTCTCTCCTGAATCGCCGCCTCGGAGCGCGGCTGAAGAAAATCGAAGCTCGCATCATCGCCGAGCTTGCCGTTTGCCCCGATCGTGGTCGCCTGATTGGCCGCAGGAAGAAATGCCGGACCGTAGTTGCGAGGCCCGCCATGTGAGGCAGAAGGGCTGATACTTACGAATCCAGGGAGATCCTGATTCTCGCGACCGAGGCCATAATTCACCCATGCTCCTACCGAAGGACGCACAAAGTTGTCGGTTCCCGTGTGCAGCATGCAGACGGCCTGACCGTGCGACTGCCCCTTACTCTGCATCGAGCGAACAACACAAAGATCATCAGCGAGTTTTGCCACTTCCGGAAAAAGCTCGCTCACCCAGAGACCCGATTGTCCATGCTGGGAAAAACCCCACGGAGACCCCAGCAGCTTCGCCTGGCTCGTCGCAGTCGGATCAAGATTCTTGGCAGGAGCAAAAGGAAGACGCTCTCCGTCACGCTTCTGCAATTCCGGCTTGTAGTCAAAAGTATCAACCTGAGAAGGTCCGCCGTGCATGAAGAGAAAAATCACCCGCTTCGCCCGGGGCGCGTGGTGAAAACGGTTCGCTGTCTCGCCCATCTCTTCAGCAGCATTTGCCAAACC
>JAKMGR010000679.1 GCA_022424805.1 Verrucomicrobiales bacterium | reverse complement strand
GTCAGAGATTCGGGTGGAGCGAGCGAAAACCCTTTTGCGAGACAATCCGAATATGATTTTGCGCGAGGTGGCGGCAGGAAGCGGTTTTTCCGAACCTCGACGACTCAATCTGGTGTTCCAGCGATTCATGGGAATGACACCTAGGCAATATCTGCAGCAGATGGATTAGCGCGCTCTGGACTTTCGATGGATTACGTGACTTCGGTGACCAGGTATGAGTCTCGATTACCAATCTCTTCTCGGCTGGGGCGACGGCGCTCGCAAGATGCACATTCATCTAACGGAGATTCCGGATACCTCAGCTCATGAATCATACGAGCATGAACATGTCGCGGAGGAGGCTTTTTATCTCCTCGAAGGTTCCGCCGAATACCGCTTTGGGGGTAAGGTAATCAAACGCGGACCCGGTGAGGTAGTCTTTATTCCCTCCGGAGTTCGCTATGCACAAATCACCTACCTGACTCCTGCCATGAAATATCTGACAATTCGGACGGTGGAAGAGGAGGACGAGTCTTGCTGCTGTGGCGAAGATCGGGAGCCGATTTCGTGGTAAAGTCATGTGACGTTTCCATGGGCGAAGTCACTCCACAGGACATGCCGATCTGGGTTATCGTGCTGATCCCGATCGCCTTCTTTATCATCTTCCCGCTTTTCTGGTTTTTTGTGATGTGGATCAACCGCTAGGTCGGAGGGTGGAGCCGTCTCGTGAAGCGCTATCGAACCGGCGATGAGCCGAAAGGAAAAGTCTGGAATGGCGTGCAAGGTAGTGTCGGTCTCATTTCGCATCGCGGAGTGTTGCGATGCGTGACGAATGAAGACGGCTTGGCTATACGGCCTGTTGCTCTGTTCTGATTCGCCCATCCCGAACTCTTCATTCCCTAGGATGACTTACACGATGTGAACCGGAGCAATGTCCTTTGGTTGCGGATGGTCGCCGCGAAGGTGGAAAAACCAAAAGTGGAGAGTATCTCCCTCGGAGCGAAAGTCTTTGAGAATTCGGAGGGGCTTAGATTGTTGATATAGTCCCGCGCAATCTCCCCGATTGCGGGATTCCCACTGGCCGAAGATTTCTTCACAGTGACTCCCTATCATGAGTCAGAGAGACCACCTTCCCTCCGCCACGAATCGCCGCCAATTTCTTACAGCCTCTTCGCTTGCAACGGCCGGACTGCTGGCACCATCTGTGCTTCCGCGACGCGCGATGGGAGATGGCGGGGATACCGGAGAAACTGAACACTTTCATTACAGGCTAGCTCCTGCCGATGGTCCCATGATCGATACGCAGCGGGGAAGTCGGTCATTTGGGACGCGGGCAGGAAAGATCTATCTATCCGAAGACAATTCGGAAACCTGGGTCCACGAAGCGGACTTCGCCGATGCGGCGAACATTCATTTCAGTAGCTTTCTCGAAAATGGGCGGCTCATTTTCGCAACGCAGCGCAAAATTTATTCGGCAAGTGAAGACCTTTCAGAAATTCGCGAGATTACTGTAACAGGACTGGATGGAAAACCCTATCATCCCCACAAACTGCGGGAAGGCGAGAAGCCTGGTTGGTATTTCTATTCCCTCGATGGAATTCACACCTTCGATGTGAAGGGGAAGGAAATACTGATCTGGGGCAACTACTGCAACGTTGGCACTGGTCCCGTTCCTTCCAATGTCTACTATTCGGTCGATGGTGGCGAGACGATCAAGATCGCCTACGGATTCGGCCAGAACCCTGCTTTCAATCACAAGGATGCGAAGCCGGAGGAAATGGTGGGAAATCCTGATAACCCTGTCGTTTGCCGACACATTCACTCCGTTACCTACAATCCAGTCGAGAACGCGTTCTATGCCTGCAGCGGTGACATCAACCGCAAGATCGGTGTGGGCCTAGAGTGCCATTGGTTGCGCGGAAAATACGATGCTGACGCCGATACCTGGGACTGGAAAGTCGTCGTTTCCTCCGACGCCAACTCTCGTTTCAAAACCGGGGGAATGAATTTTGTCGATGGGAAAATCTACTGGGTCGCCGACGCCAATGGTCCGAAGACGATTCGCGAAGTCTACGACCGGGGCATTTTTCGCTGCAAACCGGAAGACATTCCCGACAAGTCGAAGCATGAGCTGCTTTTCCCTGCCAAATGGGAAATGGCGGTGATGACGATTCACGAAAACACGATCGTCGTTCCCCGTTACGGAAACGCAGATCCTGCCGATTGCGGAATTCTTGTCTCGCCGGACCTCGGGAAAACCTGGGGCAACTACGATCTCAAGCAATTAGGTGATCGATCGGGCGTTCGGGTGAATCCGCCAAACGATGAAGGATGGTATCGGATTCAGCTGATGGAGAGATGGATCAACAACGCGGAGATCCTGTTCATCAAAATGAAGTCGTAATATCGCGAAGGACACATGAACCTAAAATATGACTCAATGAACACGAGAATACTTTTTCCCTTAGCTGTCTTGCTAGTCGGTCTGCATACGTTCGCAAGTGCTGCGGATCGCAAGCCAAACTTCATCGTCGTCTATACCGATAATCTCGGCTACGGCGATATTGAGCCCTTCGGATCGACCGTCCATCGCACTCCCCATTTGAATCGGATGGCAAAGGAGGGACGGAAGTTTACGCACTTTTGTGTGACGGCAGGAGTGTGCACGCCATCCCGCTCCAGCATCATGACGGGTTCCTACTCCCAGCGCGTGCAGATGCACGATAATCCGCGAGATGGCTGGGTTCTCCGGCCGGTTTCTCCCTACGGGTTGCATCCGGACGAAGTTACTGTCGCAGAAGTGTTGAAAGACGCAGGCTATGCGACTGGGATCATCGGCAAGTGGCATCTGGGTGATCAACTGGAGTTTATGCCGAACCAGCAGGGCTTCGATTATTTCTTCGGAATTCCCTACAGCGACGATATGACGCAGGAGGCAGGAGAGCGTGCCGCTGCCCGGATGAAGAAAAACCCCGAGGCTCCCAATCTCGGCGGACTTGCCTGGCCGCCATTGCCTTTGCTGGAAAATGAAAAGGTGATCGAAGCGCCGGTCGATCGCGATGGGCTGACAAAACGATATACCGAGAAAGCGCTGGAGTGGATCGAAGACAATCATGAAAAGCCATTCTTTCTCTACTTTCCGCAGGCGATGCCCGGGAGTACGAGTAAGCCATTTTCCAGTCCCGAGTTCCGGGGCAAAAGTAAGAATGGTCCGTGGGGGGATTCGATTGAGGAACTCGACTGGTCGCAGGGCCAACTGCTCGACAAACTGGTCGAGTTGGGCATCGCCGAAAATACCCTGGTGATCTGGACATCAGACAACGGGGCACCGATCAACCGAACGCCGGGAGACGTCAGTCGTGGATCAAATCAGCCGCTTCACGGGAGAGGATACACCACAGCCGAGGGTGCCTTTCGCGTGCCAACCATCATGTGGTGGCCAGGAACAATTGCTGCCGGGACGGAGTGTGCTGAATTGTGTACGACGATGGATCTACTTCCGACTTTTGCCGGTATCGTAGGAGGAGATGTGCCGACGGGCCGGAAGATTGATGGGAAAAACATTCTGCCGCTGATCAAAGGGGAGGCAGACTCAAAGAGTCCTTATGGAGCATTTTTCTACTACGACGGACCGCAGCTCCAGGCCGTGCGATCCGGGCCTTGGAAACTTTTTGTCCCTCTGGAGAGCTTTCGTAATCATCCGCATTTTGGACGCGACGATGGCAGCGGAGAAAAGGCACTGCTCTTTAATGTCGTTGATGACATTGCGAGTGAGAACGATGTTGCAGATGTTCATCCTGACATTGTCGAAAAACTCATGGGTTTTGCCGAAGCGGCTCGCGCAGACCTCGGTGATATGAATCGAAAAGGAAGCGGTCAGCGGGCCATTGGAAAAAATGCCAACCCGACCCCTAGAGTTCATAGTGACGCAAAGCAATAAATGAACCTGACCCTGTTAGCTTTTCGCTTTTTGAAAAATGGATAACGCAAAAACACCATCTTCCCGTCGGAAATTTCTCGCCACCACTGCTGGTTCACTGGCAGCCAGTTCCGGCCTTCTCGCGGTAGATAAACCGCGCATAAAGATTGGTCAGATTGGGACCAAGCACCCCCATGCTTCAGGAAAGCTGGATGCGATTCTCAAGTTTCCGGAAACCTTCGAGTTTGTCGGTCTGGTCGAGCCGGATGCAGAGCGGCGCAAGGAGATGGAGCAAAAGAAGCCCTATGCCGGATTGCCCTGGATGAGCGAGGAAGAGTTGCTCTCTACGGAAGAGCTCAAGGCTGTCGCTGTTGAAACGGATATTGCTAATCTTGTGCCGACAGCGATGCGGGTGCTAAAGGCGGGCTTGCACATTCATCTCGATAAGCCGGCAGGGGAGTCACTGGAGCAATGCAAAGCTATGCATGCTCTCGCGACGGAGCGAGGCCTGACGATTCAGATGGGATACATGCTTCGCTATAATCCAGCCTTCGAGTTTGCGCATCAGCTGGTGCGCGACGGATGGCTCGGTGAGATCACCGAGATATCGGGGATGATTGGAAAATACATGAATGACTCTGGCCGGCTGCAGCTGGCTCAGTATGAGGGCGGGGGAATGTTTGAGTTGGCCTGCCACCTCATTGATCAAGTCGTATCCTTGCTGGGTGAACCTGAAAAGGTCACGGCGCACACGAGAAGGACCTTTCCTGACAAGGACACCTTTGCCGACAATCAGATGGCAGTATTTGATTATCCGAAAGCGATTGCGACGATACGCTGCAATCACATTGACCCGATGGGAGGAGCGCGTCGTCAGTTTTCGATTACGGGAACAGAGGGAACTTTTGAAATTCGCCCCCTTGAGCCGCAGCCTAAAGGTCGCCTTGGACTCGATCGCCCGCGAGGTGACTTCAAGAAGGGATACCAGGATATCGAATTTGAACGCCCCTCGGGCCGCTACGACGCTGAGTTTCTTGATCTTGCCAAAATCATTCGGGGAGAGAAGAAGCTGGCTTGGGATGCCGCTCACGATGTAGCGACTCACGAGGCGGTTCTGCAGGCAGGGGAGATGATGTGAGTAAGCTACTCGCGCTTATTTGCCCCGACTCGATACGCCCATTCGTTCCAGCGTTCCTTCATCTCCTTGGTGCGCTCGGCAGATAGGAGCGGGTATGCGAAGGTAAATAATAGAAAGAACAGCGTGAGCGACTTCATTATGCCTGAGTGGAGCAAATTGTTTAGTCTGAGTCGAGGGCCGCGTTGGAGGGGGGCTCCTGTAGCTGGCCTCTGTGAGGCTGGGTTGTGCACCCATCTTCCAACCGCACCTACTCCGAGGTCACAGAACTTGGCTACAGGGCAGGGAATGAATTCAGAAATATCAAGAAAGCTTGGGATACCTCGATTCCTTCTCGTCCAGTTTGCGATGCGAGCGCACGTGCAGTTTCCAGTCGACTATCGTCTTCCCTACCACGAGAATCACGAGCAGCACGACGGGCTGTCCGAGAGCGATGACGGCGAAAGCGCCGAAGACAATCGCCATGTGCAGGGCGATCATGCGAGGGTAGGGGGCCATCATTTGCTTCCCCAGGGTTCGTTTCAGGTATTCCTTCTTGCCGAGAAAATTGAAGAAAAAGGAAATTGTGTGGCTTCCGACCAGAGCCAGCGCCGCCCACTTCAATTTCATGAAGAGGTCGAAAGTGTCGACTCCCTGCCTCACCTCGCCAAACGAGTCACCTAGCAGAGCAAACACAAAGACTCCGTGAACGACCGCGAAGATCCCAAAGTGGACGAGGAAAAACCCGGTCTGAAAGATTTTCCCGACGATTTCGACTGCTCTGCCTTCCTTGCTCCGGATCAAGAGCATGCGAACGGCATTGATGAGCCCGACGATGACGTTTTCGAGCCAGTAGAGCACAACGATATCAAAAACCCGCCAGCCCCAGAATATTGCGCCGAGCAGGGGGATCACGTTGGCTGCGATGAGAAAAACCAACGAAAGATCGAAGGGAGCTGACTCCGGCACGGCTGTCTGGTTTTCCGTCGTGTTGTCGGAGTTTTTCTGCATCTTTACCGATCGTCTCGATTTTGCCGCGATCCTCAAGACTTTCCGCATTTTTGAAAGCAGATTTGCATGTCAAATTTCCGCTTGCCTGCCTGAATCATCGCGTCTATTTTCCGCCCCTTCTAAAAAGACGGTTATGAAAGCGGACATCCATCCCGAATACAACGAAGCCACGATTCAGTGCAACTGCGGAAACGTGATCCAGACGCGTTCCACGGTTCCTGATCTGCACATCGGTATCTGCTCTGCATGCCACCCTTTCTTTACTGGTGAGCAGCGCTTTGTCGATACTGCCGGTCGAGTTGATAAGTTCCAGCAGCGATTCGGAGAAGGTGGTGGAGCCGGCAAACGCCGGAAAAAGCCCAAGCTTTCCGATCTCTAGCTTCCCTTTTTGGCGGAGCCTGTTTCAGGATTACCGCCACTTGCGAACGGTGATGATACCCCCGAAGGGTGTTATCGCCGTTTTTCGTATCCCTTTCCTTCGAATTCCTACCTCTGATTCCCCGTGGACTACGCCCCGCTCATTGAAAAGAAACGCCTCCGCGTGCCGGAGTTGGAATCCCTCATGGCGCAGGATGGCTTTTTTGGCGACCCGAAACAAGCGGGAGAGCTGACCCGAGAATACAACCGTACGAAGTCGCTACTCAAAGATTGGGAGAATCTCGCCAAGGCCAAAGAGAATCTGGAAGAAAATCGCATCTTAGCGAAAGAGAGTGATCCGGATATGGCGGAGATGGCGGCCGAGGAAATTCCGGCATTGGAGATGCAGATCGAAGAGCTCGAGGTAAAGGTGCAGTATGCTCTTCTTCCCCATGATGCGACGGAGGACCGCGATGCCATCGTCGAAATCCGCGCTGGGACAGGTGGCGACGAGGCTTCCCTTTTTGCCGGAGATCTCTATCGGATGTATCAGCGCTATGCGGAGGCTCGCGGATGGAGAGTCGAGCCGGTCGAAGCCAGTCCTTCTGAAGTGGGCGGCTACAAAGAGGTCGTTTTCAAGGTGACGGGTGAAGAAGTGTTTCGCTTTCTGAAATACGAAAGCGGCGTTCACCGAGTCCAGCGCGTTCCGGATACCGAAACACAGGGGCGAATTCATACCTCCACTGCGACTGTTGCCGTATTACCGGAGGCAGAAGAAGTCGACGTCGAACTGAAAACCGAAGATCTTCAAATCCAGGCAACCCGTGCCGGCGGTCCCGGTGGACAGCACGTCAACACGACCGACTCTGCGGTGCAGGTGACTCACCTGCCGACAGGCATCCAGGTAAAATGCCAGGACGGACGAAGCCAGGGGAAGAATAAGGAAAAAGCGCTTCAGATTCTGCGAGCCAAACTGCTCGAGGCGAAGATTCGCGAGGAGCACGAAAAGTATTCCGCTCACCGGAAAAACCTGATTGGATCAGGTGGGCGCGAAGAAAAAATCCGCACCTACAATTTCCCCCAGAATCGCCTCACTGATCACCGGGTGAATATGACGCTCTACAATCTGGACAGCGTTATGACTGGGGATCTCGAGGAAACCATTGGGACGCTGCAAGCATCTGAAATGGAAGACCGTCTCGCTGAGTTGGAAGCGGGTGTGTAACTGAACGAGCTACTTCGCCGTCTGCCCCGCACCCATTCCTTGCATTCCCACCAACACGCCATCATGGTAACCGTTATGGAGAACCGATTCACCTATCGCCGTCGCGTTGAGTTCGCAGACACAGATGTGGCGGGGATTATGCACTTTTCGAACTTCTATCGTTTCATGGAAGTGGCGGAGCATGCGTTTTATCGAGCGCTAGGCTTTTCGGTTCATCCGTTTCAGAAGCAGGAAGAAGGTGAGGGTCCTCACGTAGGCTGGCCCCGGGTCCACGCATCGGCAGATTTTCGACAGCCTCTTCGGTTTGAGGAAGAGGTCGAGATTGAGTTGTTGGTGGAGGAAATCCGCAACAAGACGATCTGCTACTATTTTAATTTCTGGAAAAATCCCGACTCCGAAGAGGATCGCGTGATTGCTGCGACGGGCCGTTTTACGGTCGTGTGCGTAACTTTCGATGAAGAACAGCGGCGCATGAAAGCGGTTGCGATTCCCGATGAATGGCGCGAAAAGATTTGCGTCGCACCCGAGGGGAGCATCCCTTCAAAAAGTGCGTGATACTGATTTTATATGGAAGATATGAATAGCTATGCTTGGCTCTGGTTTGCCCTTGGAACTGTCCTCACCTGGGGACTTTACGGAATTTTTCTTCACATGGGGCAGGTTGGAATGGCCGATCCTGCGAACGGTCGCTACAAGGCGTTTCTTTTCGTCGGGGTGGCCTACTTCCTGACAGCAGTTCTGGCTCCGCTCGCGATCCTGGTTGCTCGCGGTTCGGATTGGAACTTCCCGGGCAAAGGCCTCTGGCTTTCTCTCATTGCAGGTATTCTCGGTGCGATTGGCGCCTTCTTTGTTCTCTTGTCTCTGGGTGCTCTTTTTGCTCAGGGCAATAAGAGTGCTCCTGCCATTGTCATGTCGATCATCTTTGCAGGGGCTCCGATTGTGAATGCGATTGTTTCGCTTTCGATGCACCCTCCTGCAGGTGGACTCGCCGGAATGCGCTGGCAGTTTGTGGTTGGAATTTTCATGGCTGCGCTGGGCGGTTACCTAGTCGTAAAATTCAAGCCTGATCCAGCTCCGGCGGATCATGGGAAGAAAGTTGCGGTCGCTGCGGCGACTGATAACTCGAAATCGGATTAACTATCGTTTTGGGAAACCTCTTTTCCGTGACTTGAAGAGCGGCGCTGTTTCCCGATAGATTGGTGGAGATGGCGGATCGACCCAGCACGGAATCATTTCAGCTCACGCGACTTCAGCACCTCATTGGGGAGTTGGAGAAAGGGAACGAGTTCTATCGCGGACGACTCAAAGAGGCGGGCCTGAATAGTGGGCTGGAATCTCTCGGGCAATTCACCGAGAAGATGCCGTTTACTTCGAAGATGGATCTTGTCTGGGATCGGGAAGAGTTTCCGCCATACGGATCGAACCTGACTTATCCGGTATCGGAATACTCACGCTATTGTCAGAGCAGCGGGACGACGCGGGGACCACTGCCCTCTCTTGATACCGCAGACAGTTGGTCCGCAATGCTGGATTGCTGGGATCGAGTATTTGAGGCTGCGGGTGTTTCCACTTCGGACGTTGTCTTTTTCGCCTTTTCCTTTGGACCGTTCCTGGGGTTTTGGACGGCGTTTGAGTCGGCGACTCGCCGGGGGAATCTTTCGATTCCGGGAGGCGGGCTGAGTAGCAAGGCTCGATTGCAGGCGATGGTTGCTCACGACGCGGACGTTCTCTGTTGCACGCCAACTTATGCTTTGCGTCTCGGCGAAGTATTCGCAGAGACTCGCGAGGCAGCGTCGTATCGGCTGAAGAAAATTATCGTCGCCGGTGAACCAGGCGGAAGCCTGCCCGAAGTCCGACAGAAGATTTCTGATCTCTGGAAGGGAGCGGAGATTTTTGACCATCACGGAATGACAGAGGTTGGCCCGGTGACTTATGAGCATCCTGACAAGCCGCTGAGTCTCTGTGTAATAGAGGATGCCTACTTTGCCGAGGTGATTGATCGCGAAACCCATCAGGAAGTGAAGCCGGGAGAGAAGGGGGAACTTGTTTTAACGACTCTGACTCGCACTGCTTGTCCGCTTTTGCGCTATCGGACGGGTGATCTCGTCGACAAGTCTTTCTTTTCACCCGAAGGATCGGATGAGCCGGTTTTCTGCCTCGAAGGTGGAATATTGGGTCGAGTCGACGAAATGGTGGTGATACGAGGAGTGAATATTTATCCGACGGCGGTGGAGAAAATCATACGTGGGTTTCCAGATGTGGTGGAGTTCCAGGTAATCCAGACGACGCGCCAATCAATGGCAGAGCTGGAGGTAAGTATTGAGGCGGCGGAAGGAGCGAATAAAGATCTCGCGGAACTCATAGCGAGGGAACTGGCCGATGCCTTTACCCTGCGTATCCCGGTCACGCTTGTGGAGTCAGGTGCATTGCCGCGCTTTGAATTTAAATCGAAACGATGGATCCAGAATACGGATCGAACTGAATCATGAGCGAAAAAATTCTCGAACTGAAGCAGGTGTCCAAGTGGTATGAGTCCGCCGACGACCGAAAGATTCTCGACGGTCTTGATCTCTCGGTGTCGGAAGGCGAAAGATTCGCGATTGTTGGTCCGTCAGGATGCGGAAAAAGCACCCTGCTGAATCTGCTCGGCACTCTCGATCAGCCATCGGAAGGGAGCGTCTCCGTCGGTGGGATTGCGACGAGTGGGTTGAGCGAGGCTGAAATCGCGAAGGTCCGCTCCGACCAAATTGGATTCATTTTTCAAATGCACCATTTGCTACCGCAATGCACCGCGCTGGAGAATGTCCTCGTGCCGACGTTGGCGCTACGGGATCAGCCGAAACCGAAAGAGTCAACCGAGCGCGCCAAGCAGTTAATGGGTCGCGTTGGTCTCGCGGATAAGCTGAATTCGCAGCCCTCACAGCTATCAGGAGGGGAGCGCCAGCGAGTCGCGGTGGTTCGTTCTTTGATTAACCGCCCAAGGTTACTGCTCGCCGATGAACCCACCGGCGCTCTCGACGAGGACAACGCATCAAAACTGATCGAATTGCTTGTCGAGTTGAACAGCTCAGAGAATCTCGCACTGATAGTTGTCACACATGATCCCGATATCGCATCTGCGCTGGGTGATGTTAGGACGCTGCGTCACGGGAAAATCGAAACGGAATAGAAGGCGAAAGAACATGAATGCCTTTCGACTCATCCGGGAATCACTCTTCCACTATCGATGGATCAATTTGTCGGTGTTGGCCGGAGTTGCCCTGACGTCTGCCATTCTCAGCGGTGCCCTGGTAGTGGGGGATTCAGTGAAGGAGAGCCTGCGGCAAAATGCCGAAGCCCGGCTTTCGAAAATTGGTCCCGTATTTGTTGGAGGCGAACGCTATGTGAGTAATTCCCTTGCGGATCGCGTCAGTAGTTCGCTTGGGGCAAGTGTTGCACCGATCCTGCAGATCGAAGGGACTGCTTCAAACCGCAATGGCGGAAAGCGAGTCAACAAGGTCCAGATCCTCGGAGTCGATGATCGATTCTGGGAGTTGTCTCTCGCGGGAAA
>JAKMGR010000664.1 GCA_022424805.1 Verrucomicrobiales bacterium | reverse complement strand
GAGTTGTACGTGCAGCAATTGCAGAGTCACCAACTGCTGGCGATGATGAAGCAGGCCTAACTTCTGTCACCTCGCTTCTGGAAAAAACCGATAGTGCCCGACCACTTCCCACTGGCCGATGCCAACTTCTGTCACCGGTCCAGAACCGATATTGTGAACAAAAGTGTCGGGAGCAACCACGATCCCAATATGCCATAGTCCGTTTCCATTCAAATCCCAGGCGACCAGGTCGCCAGGGAGGTAGATGGGATTTTCATTTTTCTCCACTTCAGCACCCTTACGCTGAAAATATTTCTGAAGATTCGGAACGCGGCGATGATCGATGTTTTTGTCGGCCTGCTTCAGTCCCCAGTTTCTCGGATAGGCTGAGAAGTTCCTCTTCATGTCTTCGTGGACGAGCTTTTGCAGGTCGATCCCGAGCGCACGATAGGAGCGAATCACAACGTCCGTGCAGACTCCGGTATCCGCGGGCACATCACCACCGGGATAATCAATAACGACATAGGCAGGATTGTAGCGAACGTCCTGCGTAGCGCGGAAAAGGGCAGCTTCGACGAGTTCTTCAGCGAAGTATTTCGCAGACACTTCGACCGCAGGCTTCACATCCTGCGCCGTCAGCACTTCGCTGACGACCCAGATTCCGAATAGCAAAAATGAGATATATTTCATCACGTCCTTCCCGTTTACGATTGGACGTGCGGAGGTCTTTCAAATTGCAGAAAATTTTTCTTCGCAGATTTATTGAGCCACGATCTGCTACCGGAAACCTCCGGTAAACGGAGCCAACATCGGGACTCAATTTTTAACGCCCGCGAATCCTACCCCTTTTAGAAGCACAGTTGCCAGAGGAACCATCAGCAAGGCCAGCAGAATTAAAAGCAATACAATCAGCCGTCTCGCCCATAGTTGCTTGTTGCCACCGTTGCCTCGAATGCCAATGGCGAAAAAATCGCGCAGGCGATGATCAACGGAATACTGTCGGTATCGCGATCCGCTATATCAGCGTCGCTTCCGCTTGAAAATCTTGTCGAAGAATCCGCCCGCAGATTTCTCTCTCGCTTGGGGGGAAGCCGGTTGCGCAAGCTGTTCTGACTGCTCTGGCTGAACGACTTCTGTTACTTCGGTTTCCTGAGTTCCTAAATTTCGAAAAATCGAGCGAGGCTGCAAATCACGATACGAGTAGCTATCAGCTGGCTCATTTGTGTCGAGTTCCTTCAATTCATTAGCCGCGTCGCGAACCTTGTTGTAGTTCTCTTCGGTAAGATACCGGTCGAGAAATTCTCCAATAACTGGCGCAGCAACCTTGCCGCCGCCCACGGATTCACCAGGGTCACCCTCGTAGATAACGGCGAATGAGTAGACGGGATACTTCGACGGAAAGAAGCCCGCGAACCACGCAATGTTCTGCTTTTCCGCTGGCTTCCACTGCCCTGTTCCCGTTTTTCCGGAAACAGTGATTTTGTGATAAGCCCGCTTGCCGGTTCCGTTCGAGCCATTAACGACATTATACATTCCGCGTCGAACAGTCCTCAGTGAGTAGGCATCAACATTGAGGGAGTTCACCTGCTCCACGGGGAATGAACGAACGATCTCATGATTTACATCCTGAATCTGCAGGACCATCCGTGGCTTAAGGACTTGCTTCCCATTTCCAATCGCCGCCATCATTCGCGCGATCTGCACGGGAGTCGCCAGGACCTTGCCCTGACCAATACTCATAACAGCTTCCTCACCATCGGACATCATGTGACCGTAGTTTTCGACCCAGTAGCGATTGTTGGGAATAAATCCCTCGACCTCCTTGAGCGGCAGCCCGGTCTTCATTCCCATCCCGAGACGAGTTGCAATGTAGCTCATCGAGTCTCCGCCAGCACTGATAGCGACCTCATAGAACCAGGTGTTGCAGGACCTCGTGAGGGCGGTGATAACATTCATTGGACCCTCCCCTTTCAAGTTCCAGTTGCGCATCGTCAGTTTGCCGATGCTCCAGGCATTTGGGCAGTCGTAGAGGTCGCTGGCAGAAATATATCCACTCTCAAGGAAACCCAGTGCAGTCGCTACTTTGAAAGTCGATGCAGGAGGATAGGCGGCCCGGAAAGCACGCGGGAAGAGTGGCTTTGCCGGATCGTTGACTAGCTCGCTGTATTTCTCCTGAGAAATGGAAGGGATAAAATCGTTGGGATTGTATTGCGGAAAGCTGGCCATCGCCATGACATCGCCATTGCGGACATCCATCACGACCATGGCTCCACGCTTTACCTTTTCGGCGAGCAATTCCTCGGCGATACGCTGCATTTCAAGATCAATGGAAGTGACGACGTTATATCCAGGAACAGGGCGAGAGAGCACATCCTCTTTGATCTTGGTTCCGTCTTCCTGGAACAGCAGGTTCACCCTTCCTGACTTACCTCGGAGATCGGGCTCATAAGCCAGTTCGAGTCCATCAACCCCCTGACCAATACCCCAAAGCGGTTCGTCACTGACAATGGGGCCCTTAGCGCGCGGCGGACGCTTGCCAACATAACCGATTGCGTGAGAAAGAGTTTCGTTCTGAGGATAGTGTCTCACATAGACAGGGTGAAGGAGGAGTCCTTCCATTTTCTGTCGCTGCAACTCATCGACTTCCTCTGCGGAGAGGACGGAAGAAAAGTTAAGAGGAAACCAGCGACGATTCTGGTAGTGGTCGATTACTGCTTTTCCGGAAAGGTCCCAATCGGAGCCCAGGATGTTATTTACGTGAAGAATGCGCTCACCGGCGTATCGCAGAATCTCCTCGTTCTTCACATCGGAGCCAAGAAAGGGGAAAGAGATCGCGGCGTAGTAAGCGACTTTGCTCTGGGCGAGTGGATACCCATTCCGGTCGAGAATCTGACCCCGTGGAGCAGGAATCGAAAAGGTGAATGTCCGCGCTTCGGTCCGTGTCATGATAGAGGAACCGACCTTCCCTGGTTGCTTCTCTGGCTCTGATTTTGCTCGAAGGGCTTTCGCAGTGAGAGGCTTGTCCGATGGGCTGACGCCCTCCATTTTCTTAACCGTCGAGTCTTTCTCGTCCACTTTCTCTTCAATATCGGCATTCTCCGCTACCTCTTTCGCAGCTTCCTTCGCGGCCTCTTCCGGAGATGTGTCAGGAGCGAGTTCTTCCGGGATATCCACAGCTTCCACCTCAGGAACGGGCATAGTTCGGGACTCGGTGATAATCTCGGGGCTTTCTGCTTCCGGATCGTCAAAACGGGGAATCACAATGGTGTCGGGAACAGCAGGTAGATCCTGCGCTTTTATCTGTGTAACACCGGGAAGGATGAAACCGGACTCAACTTCGACAGGCTTTTGCTCCTGACTGAAAGCGGAAACGAGAAAAAACGACAAAGTCACAAGAAATCCTGCGAATTTTCGAATAAAGGTCATGAAAAAAGGGGTGACATTCTAGTCCGTGGACTACAACGATCTAGCTAGTTTAGCACGAAATCACGAAGCGTGACATCTCTAATACGCCGGGTTTAGCCGTGAGTTTTCAAGAAATGCGCAATTTCTTCACCGAGCTTCTCGTTGATCCCTGAGACGGAGGCCAATTCCTGAGGCGTTGCCTTCCTCATTCGCGAGACGGATTTAAATTTCTCCAAGAGCCGCTCCTTTCTGGCACGACTGATTCCAGGGCAGTCATCGAGTATACTTTCCTGCACTCTGCGCTTCATCAAAAGCTGGTGATAACCATTGGCAAAACGGTGCGCCTCGTCCCGAATTCGCTGCAGTAACTTGAGCGCACCTTTGTCATGCGGAATCAGGAGAGGCTCTGATTCGCCGGGACGGAATATTTCCTCGTGCTGCTTCGCAAGCCCAATGACAGGCAGTTCATGGAGTCCAAGACGATTCAACTCTGCCACCGCTTTGCTGAGCTGCCCCTTTCCCCCATCAACGATGACGAGGTCAGGCAGACGCACGAAAGGTCTTCGCTTTTCCCCAGCTTTTACATCCGCACTTGCCGACTCCTCTTTTTCAATTCGTCTCATCACATCGAGCGGATTTTCCTGAGTCGCATCGGCTGCATCTTCCCCGACATGCTCCCGAGCCTCAAGAAGAATGCGAGAATACCTTCGTCGGATCACCTCCGCCATGCTCGCGAAGTCATCCTGCCCTTTCACCGTTTTGATCCGATAGCGGCGGTAATTGCTGTTATCGGATACACCATTCCTAAACCGAACCATCGACGCGACGATGTGATTGGAAGAAATGTTGGATATGTCGAAGCACTCCATCACGGTGGGTTCACGATTGAGGCCAAGATACTCCTGCAACTCTTTCACATCCTCTTCGGGATTGATCGCTTTTCCCGGG
>JAKMGR010000630.1 GCA_022424805.1 Verrucomicrobiales bacterium | reverse complement strand
CCACAGGCTTGCCGTCCGCCATAATCTTTACGATTTCCTCTCGCGCCTCCACATCTGGAGGAGGAACAAAGATGAGCCGGTCAAACCGCCCTGGTCGGAGAAATGCCGAGTCGAGATGCCAGGGAGCATTCGTCGCTCCAAGGACCAGCACGCCGTCGTTTTCCGCGGCTTCGCTATCGAGTTCGGAGAGGAACTGATTGATGAGCGTCCGGCCTGCGGAAGCTCGCAGGTCTTTCCGATCAGCTGCGAGTGCGTCGACTTCGTCGAAAAAGAGAACCGAGGGAGCCTGGCGACGCGCGATTTCGAAAATCTCGTGCAGTTTTTCCTCTGACTTTCCGATCCACATATCAAGGATCTGGTGAAGGCCAATGTTGAAAAACTTTGCGTTGATCTCGCCGGCTGTCGCTCGACTGATCAGCGTCTTTCCGCATCCGGGAGGACCATAGAGCAAGACGCCGCCGCCAGCTTTCTTCCCATAGGCTTCGAATAGCTCCTTGTTATCTATCGGGTAGAGAATCTTCATTCGAATTTCCTCTTTCACTCCCTCCATCCCGCCAACGCGATCAAAATCCGCGTCCGGCTTTTCCTCAAATTCGATCTCGATTTCGTCGTCGTCGAATGACTCCTCGTAGTCCTCGTTCAGATCCGCATCGAAGAAAGCACCTGCCCGCGAGTCGCTGGAAGCCATCGGGGTCGGGTTCCCCTTCTCTTGAGAGGGCTTGTTCCCGCCCGCCTCACGGATTCGCTTTAACAACTCGGCGTCGGCGACTTCCGTATCAATCCCAACGGCGCGGTCGTAGCATTCACGAGCCGACTCACCATCGTTTTCCGAGAGCGCAAACTTGGCCCGCAGCATCCACGCGGGAGCGTAACCAGGATGCTCTGCATTGACCTGCTCCAGACGGATAATCGCCTCCGAAGAACGACCTTCGACCTCAAGGATCTGCGCAACTTGAGTTCGAGCCTCCGGATTCCCCGGCTCCAGCTCGACTACTTTCTCAAACGTTTCCCGGGCGTCCTGAAATTGAAACTCCCCCAGGTAGGCTTTTCCTAACAAAAGCAGAAGAGGCAGGTTATCTGGCGATACTGCGAGAGCCTGTTTGAGAGATGCAATGTCCGCCATAATTTCGTGTCAAGGAGAAGCAAAAACGAAAGCGAAGGACAACGCAAGTCGGCATTCGGGAAAGGGCGTATATAGCATGGAAATCGCTCAAACAATTGAGGAGAGAGAGACGCTGAAAGCATCTGAGAGACTCGATTAGCCGCCCGTTTGACTCCCATTCATTCCGAAAGAGAATCCAAACCAGCAAACTGCACAAAAACAAACCCTGCTATTTCATCGACCTAACAGGGTTAGGGGTCCGATTCAACATGATTGCCTTTGCGACCTGACAGGGTCAGGCCGAAATTTGCTTCGAAATCCTTCGGCTCAGCCGCCGTAAGATTGCTCGACTCGCTCAGCCGCGTCTTTGTAGTCGTAGTCGACTGCGTATATTTCCTTGAGGCATTCGAGGTATTTCTCCTCGTTTCCGAGTTTCTCGTAGAGGAGCGCGAGGTTGTAGAGAAGCTCTTTCTTCGTGTCATCCATGATCTGGATTTCACTGATTGCCTCCTCATACTGACTCGCAGCGAGGTCAGTCATGCCCATTCTGTCGTAACAGAGACCGAGCATGTTCATCACCTTAATTCGCAGGCTGGGACTCCGCTTCGCCTGCTGGAGGTGCTTGATTGCCTCGCGATACTGCTCCGCATTGAAAAGACGCTCTCCGAGTTCGAATCGAAGTTCGTTGTCAGTCGGGTTTCGGTCGACCCGCTCTTGAGATTCGGCAATGAGTTGGTCCATCTGCACTTTCTGAGCCTCGGCAAGCTGGGCCTTGTATTGCTCGATGTCAGGATGCTCGGGGTTTTCTTCGACAAAACGACGAAGTTCATCGAGCTGTCCGGAATTCACGATCTCGCGAATATCGGCGACCTTTTTCTCCAGGGCGGGATCCTGCGCACTGAGGTGGTAGGCCCACTCGTAGAACTGCAGAGCTTCTGGGAATTGCTCCAACTCCTCATAGGTCGCGGCGAGGCGCTTGGTCACATCGATATTGTTCTGGTCCTCTGCATACTCTGCGGAGAGACGCTCGACCTGAATTTGCAACTGATCCGCCGTCATCGCAGCTCGGCCCTCCGATTCGAGATCGGCAGAAGCGTCCTTGTCTTTCAACAGATCACGCCAGTCACCATCACTGTCCCATTTCTGAGATGCGATGGAACCTTTCGCGGTCGCGTCCTTGTATTTTTTCGATGCTGTGAGGTCGGTGCGATCTTTTTCAACGATCTTACCAAAGGTGACAGCAGCTTCTTCAAATGCCTCACGAGCCATGTAGTAATCGCCTAGCTTGTGGTAGAACTTGATGTTATTCGGGTCACCTTCGATCACCGTCTCCAATGCAAAGCCCGCCGTCATAAAGAGTCCCGCAGCTCCCGCTGCCTGGTAAAGCAACTCATTGCCCTGGGCATTGTAAGGATCAGAGGCGAGCACCTCTTTCTCTAGCGCATTCATCACGGCGATAGGATCTTTCTTCACCTGACTCTGCATTTTCATGACCTTGAGGGCTTCTCCGCCGAGCTTCACCCCGCGTTTACCTTCGTTCTCTTTCACCGAGGCGAGGCGGAGACGTTTGCGTCCGTCGAGAAATCCAGGCTCTTTCATGAGAATGGCCTGCAGCAGGCTAACTGCGTAGCTCCAGTTTCGCAGTTCCATCGCGGCCTCTGCCTTGAGGTAGAGCTTATTCAGATTTGCCGGTAGGTGATGCTGTTTAATTGCATCCTGACGCTGCGGCTCGGTGCCTTCTGCGGGAGGTTCTTCTGACATGGTGTTTCTTTCTGGGTAAATTCTGTCTGTCCGGTGTGTTTTTCCGGCGAAACATTTCAGCCTATCATGAAATGCCGTGGTTGATCTAGCGAATCTTACCCCTCGCGACAACTAAAAAAGCACGCAGAATGGAATTTATCGCAGCCATACTTCCTTTCCATGGGGAAATTCCCTTCGCTCTACGAAATCGGCAATGATATGTGAGGCGTTACGATAGCAAATGGACACGCCTTCGTCGCCGAAACCTGCAATGGCCTCAAAGCCGATCTCACAACGGCCTTCAGCGAAAAGGAAATCTCATCTTCGGGAAATCCCTGTCGTATTGCAGTAAAAAATGGAATCGCCTTCGTTCCTAATGGTTACGAAGGGTTGCCGCTTCTCGAAGAGAAATAGGTTTTGTTTCGTTTCTCCCAGCGCTTATACGAGAGAAATCACCTGTTCCGACTGGTTTTCGTCCACCACACCTCACGGGAACGTAACTTGCCAAGCCACCTGTTCCCCGCTTATAATGCGCAAGAATGACGCGCGGAATCCTCATCACTCTCCTGTTGTCAGGGCTAGTATGCGCCTGCCTCGGGGCAGGGAAGAAATACAAGCTCTACCTTGTCACGTTTCATTTGGAAGCGGAGAAGACCGACAATCCCAAGATGGTCACGCCGGTCAAACTCGGCAGCGATCACCGACAGTATTTCTTCGACAAGATTCCGAGCTTCACCGATCACGATATAAGATGGTTCTATCCTTTCTCTGCTGACGATGGTGTGAGCTATGGTGCTGCTTTCAAATTTAAGGATCACTCGACGACGGAGCTAAAGGCAATCACCCTGACAAATCAGGGCAAGCTGCTCGGTCTGCGTTGCTCGGATGCTCCCTTGCAAGCGGTCCTGATCGATCGGCCTATCAGCGACGGAGTCGTTGTTGTCTGGAACGGTTTGCAGCAAAAGCATCTTCAGGAATTTCGGAAGCGTTTTCCTCACGTCGACGATCTCGCACCGCCTTCCGGTCCGACCTTCAGTCTGCCGGGTCGAGAGTGAAGTGGAAAATCAGCTGACTTGTGGAAAACCTGGTCGCGCATACTATTGTTCATCCATTCGCCGCTCCTTTTCGCCATGCCCCTGTTTCGGATTTCTCTAGCCGCAGTCCTGCTTCTTACTTCGTCACCTCTCCTTGCAGGCCCTCTCGGGCTCGTCCTGCCGACAGATAACGACAAGATTTTCTCCGATCCGACGCAGTTTTACATGTATACGGATCGCAACTTCGAGGGCGTGAGCTCGAAGCCCTGGCAGGGTGGCACCTACGGATTTTCCCGCAACGGGAAGCGTACCTCAGTTGGCATCATCAACACGCGATTCCACGAGGGTATCGATATTCGCCCGGTACGGCGCGATGCATCGGGGAATCCACTGGATGATATTTATTCCATGATGAATGGGACGGTCGTTTATGTGAACAGCGACGCTTCGAAGAGCAACTACGGTCGCTACGTGGTGATGCATCACGACTTTGGAAATGGACCCTTTTTCTAGCTTTATGCGCACATCAGTTCGGCGACCGTCGCGGCAGGACAGCAGGTTCGCGCCGGTCAATCCATCGCCAAAATGGGATACACAGGAGCTGGAATCAATCGGGAGAGATCACACGTCCATGTCGAATTAACCATGCTGCTCAGTGATCGATTCCAAGTCTGGTATGATCGCCATTTCACATCCAAAAATCACCACGGGATCTACAATGGCATCAACATGATCGGACTCGACATCGCTTCGCTCTTGAAAGCGCACCGTGCCAACCCGGGATTGACGATGGGTCAGTTTCTCGCCTCGCAGGAAGTTCACTACAAGGTCCTCGTTCCTGGCTCGGGAAATTTAGCCTTTCTTCGAAGATATCCGTTTCTGGGGAAAAATGTGAAGTCGGTCACCTTTCCCAAGAGCTGGGAATTCTCTTTTGCCGCGACCGGAGTTCCTCTCGCAGTGGAACCAAGCAAGAAGTCGCTGTCCTATCCCGCCGTCACCTACATAAAAAATTCAGGAACAGACCATTCCTACGTCACGAGCGGACGCCTTACGGGAAGTGGCTCGACCGCGAAGCTGACCCCGAGCGGGTCGCGCTACATGCAATTGATCAGCGATTCGTTTTAGTAGCGCTCGCAGATTCGCTCTACATGCCGCTTTCCTGAACGGCTTTCTGCAACTCCTGCTGAAAGGCCATGGCCTGTTCTTCGCTCGGACGAAAATCGGGATCATCGGAGTCCATTCCGAGACGGCCCATTTGGTCAATCCACCATGCCGAAGTTTTTCCCTCGCCGAAATCGACTCGGCCGCTGATGACAGCACCGGGACGCTGAATCTTGTCCACCGTCACGGAGACGCCGCCTTCACCGGCTGGTTCCTCCTCAGCTCCTTCTTCACCTTCCGCAGCCTCTGCTTCGGGAGCATCTTCAGCTACATCTTCTTCTTCCGGCTCAGGCTCCGGTTCGGTCTGCAATTCGATTCCAAGATCTTCCAGCAGAAAACGTGTCTCGAGGTAGGTGACCTTGATTTCCAGCTCGTCACCAAGACGCTTCTGAATATCGGAAAGCTGATCGCCGTTGTCCGCCCAAGAACGGATTGTCG
Organism: Verrucomicrobiales bacterium; assembly: GCA_022424805.1. Classification (GTDB taxonomy): domain Bacteria; phylum Verrucomicrobiota; class Verrucomicrobiia; order Verrucomicrobiales; family DEV007; genus Arctic95D-9. Next base: position 3,298 of record JAKMGR010000630.1, on the reverse strand, counting down.
CGATTTGCTCGTCGGAAAGGGAATTCGGATTGCTCATTTTCCCAAAGCTGTCACCGTCTCGCAAAAGTTCCAGTGCCATTTCCATTTTCGTGCGTATCATTTTTTGTCATAGCAATCGCGAAACATGGACTGGGAACAGCACTATCTGGATAATCATACCCCTTGGGATAAAGGCGCTCCTGCCCCTCCCCTCCTCGATTGGATCGAAAACAATCCTGATCTCATCTCGGGAAAAGTCCTCGTTCCCGGATGCGGGGTAGGACATGACTGCCGACCGATTGCCGAGATGACGAGCGCGACAGAAGTCCTCGGAATCGATATCGCCCCCGAGGCCGTAAAGCGCGCCGACCAGAATGCGGTCTCAGAAAAAAATCGCTACGAACTTGCCGATTTGTTTCACCTTTCGCCCGAGTATCAGCAGTCGTTCGACTGGGTTTGGGAGCACACCTGCTTCTGCGCGATCGATCCCAGCTTGCGCGATGAATATGCTCGCGCCGTTCACGGTGCACTGAGAGAAAACGGAACGCTTCTCGCGGTCTTTTACCTCGATCCCTACGACGAGGAACACCTCCCTGGCGAGGGGCCACCTCACGGCACCAGCCTCTGGGAATTAAGCGATCGCTTTGTTGGTTCCGGCTGCTTTCGCGAACTGGAGAGCTACGTCCCTGACAAATGTTATCCTGGCAGGGAAAATCTCGAGCGGGTAATCCGCTACGAAAAAGTGTAACTCTATAGCGGCTCGAATCGCGTGCCGGGTCCGAGAAGTTCCCGCTCAATCACAGCTCCGGCCTCGAAGATCACTGTGCAATTGGTCGCCGAATGAGCGAACCCACGAAAGTGACCGCCATTTGCAATTTTGAAGGTGTTCCCGTCTCCCGCGTGGGCGGTTACCAATCCGCCTTCGTGGACAATGAAGTGGCAATCTTTTCCACTCGCCCCGATGACCTGCGCCCCCGCAGGCACAATAAACGTGGTATTCACCTCGTCAGGATAGAATAGCGTGCCCTGCACTGTCATCGACTTTGCCGGCGAGCCACCCGTATCCGTCGTCTCACACTGCGTGAAAAGCAGCGGTAGAGCCAGAATCGTCATCGCAGCGAAGCATTTGTTCCGAAAAGACATGAAGGGGCAAGAAGTTTTTGGTTTGAAGGCCCACCTTGTTGCGGTTACGACTTCGCATCAAGTTCCAAATTTCCCACGGATGAAAGCTCTCACACTCACCGCCTACAACCAGTTTGAATTTTCCGATGCACCCGATCCTGAGATCGAGGAAAACGAAGTGCTCATTTCCGTTAAAGCCTGCGGCATCTGCGGATCCGACATTCACGGAATGGACGGAAGCTCAGGGCGCCGCCAACCGCCCATCATCATGGGACACGAAGCCTCCGGAGAAATCGTAGCTGTAGGAAGTGCCGTTTCCGAGTGGAAAGCAGGAGACCGAGTCACCTTCGACTCCACCGTATACTGCGGAAAATGCGAATCCTGCCGCTCTGGCCAGGTGAACCTCTGCCCCGACCGAAATGTGCTTGGCGTATCCTGCGACGACTACCGCCGCCATGGAGCCTTTGCCGAGCTCGTGAAAGTTCCCGAACACATTCTCTACTCCATTCCCAAGGAAGTCAGCTACGACCAAGCCGCCTTTGCCGAGCCCGTCTCCATCGCATTGCACGGCGTCAATCGCGTTCCCCTGAATCCCGGTGACTCCGCCGTCGTCGTCGGCACAGGCCTGATCGGTCTTCTCGTTGTCCAAGCATTGAAAGCCAAAGGAGCGGGGACCGTAATCGCTGTCGACATCGACGAAAAGCGCCTCGCCCTCGCCAAAGAACTCGGGGCAGATCACACGCTGATCTCCGGGGACGACGTCCCCGAGAAAATTCGCGAAATCGTTGGAAACGGTGATGGAGCCGACGTCGCCCTCGAAGTCGTCGGCTTTGGGCCTACCATACAAATTGCCGTCGAATCCGTTCGCAAAGGCGGCAGCATTGGCTGCGTGGGCAACCTCCAGGCCGAAGTCCCCTTCCCCCTCCAGGCCATCGTCACTCGCGAACTCAGCGTCTATGGCAGCTGCGCCTCCGCCGGAGAGTATGCTGACGCTGTCAAGGCAGTTGCCTCCGGTAAAATCAAGGTCGAGCCACTGCTTTCTGCCACTGCCGATCTCAAAGATGGCGGCGAGTGGTTTGAGCGCCTTCATCGCAACGACGAAGGACTCATGAAAGTCATCCTCAAGCCGTGAATGGCATCCATCCAATGAAGTCCTCCCTTTCTGCAATCACCCTCGGGGCACTGGGAATTTTTCTTCCTCCCAGCAGCATCGCAGAACCAACCGGGAATGAAACCTGGGTGTTCCTCGACAATGGGAAAATTCGCATTGGCGTAAACCGCAACGCCGGAGCTGCCATCGGTTGGTTCTCTGAAAGCGGACGGGAAGAAAATATTCTCAATCGCTTCGACTACGGCCGCTACGTTCAGCAGTCATGGTATGGCAAAAGAGACGACTCGGACTGGAACGGCAAGCCGTGGCGATGGAACCCCGTCCAGGGCGGAAACTGGACCGGACTCGGCGCACGGTTGTCGGAATTCGCCTCCGAAAAAAACCTTCTCACCGCATCCACCATACCCCGCCATTGGGCCAGCGGCGAGGAAATCACGGACGTGGAATTCACCCAGAAGATTCAGCTTTATGGCGATATCGCGATCATTGACTTCACGATGCGCTACAGCGGCGAGGAAACCCATCCCATCCAAGATCAGGAGCTGCCTGCCGTTTTTGTAGACGCCAGATACTCGCGCCTGCACTACCTCCACCCCGAAGATCAAGGCGGTGACCCGCCCCGCGTTGCCGAACCGGATTTCCCCAACGAGCGACTGAAGATTCGGGAACCGTGGATCGCGTGGCTCGACAGAGATGACCGCGGCATCGGCGTCCTCGTTCCCGACATCGAGCTGAACACCGTGACCTGCTATCGCACTGCCGGTGATCCCAACAATCGCAATAAAGGAGCCTGTTCATACGCAGCCCCGATCAAGCGAATCGCCGTCACCCCTGGCTTCGAATTTCAGTATCGCGCCTATCTCACGATCGGAACGCTCGCGGAGATTCGTCATCGCTTTCACAAGATTCAGACTGATAAGAAGCCATGATTCCCTCTTCCTTCTTCGAAAGGGACCCTGTCACCTCCGCGCGCGAACTCATCGGCACGACCCTGGTTCACAAAAGCAGCGCCGGAATTATCATCGAGACCGAGGCATATGCCGAGCATGGTGATGAAGCCTGCCACCTTTTCACACGGCCGTCGGC
>JAKMGR010000576.1 GCA_022424805.1 Verrucomicrobiales bacterium | reverse complement strand
TTCTGCTAGATGTAAGAATACCTGAGCGAATGCATTTCTATGAGAATCAATGGTTTCTTCGTTTGTCATTGGGATGTGGCGATAGAGAAGGCGAATTGCGTTCGGATTTAGATGCCTTCGAACGAGGGGAAGACTGGTTCTCAGGAAGTTGGGATCGTCTAATTAACGGGAGAATTGCCCTTGGTATTGTTTGGCTGCTGCCACTTCTCGAATCCCCGCTGAGACCCGTCCCCTGACTAACGACTTCTCCATCAAGACGACTCGCTTCGCGGATCAACTCTCCGATAGCGTGTTGGAGGATCTGCATCTCGAAGAGAAGCAAGGGGCGCAAATGTCCGATTTCCCGGCAGTATCATTCTCAAGTTAGGTCGAACTTTCCCCTTTCAACTTCACCAGACTCGGGCAAGATTCTCAGTCGGTCCCGACAGGCGCTACGATGTAAGCTTGTGATGAAGGCCGAACCCCTTTCCCCGTATGAAAATCATTGCTATCGCGAACCAGAAGGGCGGCGTCGGAAAGACGACCACTTCTGTGAATCTTGGAGCCTGTCTCGCCGAAAAAGGGCAGAGAGTCATCGTGCTCGACCTCGATCCGCAGGCCAACTCGACCAGTGCTCTCGATTTCACACCGGGCGAACATCCCAGCATCTATCAATCGCTGATCGGCGGCGGGGAAGTTGCTGATCTCGTGGTGCCCACAAAATACGATAATCTTTCCATTATCCCCTGTGACATGGATCTCGCGGGCTGCGAAATCGAAATGGCCAAGGAAGATGACCACCTTGTCCGACTTCGCAATCTCTTCGAGCCCTTCAAGGCAACCGAAATTGCCGACTACATCCTCATCGATTGCCCGCCATCACTGGGTGTCCTCATGACTTCCGCGCTCGCAGCAGCGGACGAACTCATCGTGCCGCTGCAGTGCGAATATTTTGGCCTGGAAGGACTATCGAAGATCGTTGGCGTCCACCAGCAGATCCGCGACTCGGGAGCAAACTCCGAAGTCGTTCTCGAAGGCATCGTCATGACAATGGCCGACAGCCGCACCAATCTTTCTGCCATGGTCATCAATGACGTTCGCGAATATTTCCCCGAAGTGACCTACGACACGGTAATTCCGCGCAACATCCGGCTCGGAGAAGCACCCAGTTATGGGCAAACCGTTATTGACTACGCACCAACCTGCGCCGGCGCAGTTGCCTACCGTGCCCTCGCCGACGAGTTTATTGCCCGGCATTCCTAATTACATTCCCCTGCCCAATTTTGAACTAGCTCATGCCTTTCGTAATCACACGCAAAAGTGACTGAAAATCACGGCACATGCCCTATATTTTCCTCTTCCTAAATTTCTCTTTTTAACATGCTCAAGTGGATCCTGAAACTCATCGTCGGAAGCCGTAACCAGCGGGTCATCCGAAAGGTCGCTCCTATCGTCGAGAAGATCAACAAGATCGAAAAGGATCTCCAATCGAAGACGGACGATGATCTCCGCGCAATGACTGCCGGGTGGAAGGAGCACCTCGCCAGATACGACCTTCGTGTCGAATCATTCAGCGACCGGATTCTGAGGAGTCGCACTGCTGACGAAAACCGCGAAACGCTGACTACCTGGGCAAAGCGGTTTGAAAAACTGGCTGACGAGTATCGAGAGGCAGAAGAATTCGCTTCTTCCGATACGTTTGCAGGACTCGACAATGATGCGCTGGTCGAAAATATTCTCAAAGCTCAGCGCACATTCGCGGACCTGAAGGAGCAATTCCCCAAGGCGCGTGCTGCCTATCTGGATGAGATTCTTCCAGAGGCATACGCCGTCGTAAAAAATACCGCCCGCCGGCTCTGCGGTCACGAGTGGAACGTCTGCGATCACCCTGTCGAGTGGCAGATGGTGCACTTCGACGTCCAGCTCATCGGTGGTATCGGTCTGCACCGTGGCATGATCGCTGAGATGGCCACCGGCGAGGGTAAAACCCTAGTCGCTACTCTTCCCGTTTTTCTCAACGCTCTCACCGGCATGGGAGTCCACGTCATCACCGTGAACGATTACCTTGCTCGACGCGACTCCGAATGGATGGGATACCTCTTTGACTGGCTCGGCCTCACCGTTGGTTGTATTCAGAACGACCAATCGAGCGAACTCCGCAGGGAGATGTATGAAAAGGACATCACCTACGGCACCGCCAGCGAATTTGGCTTCGACTACCTGCGCGACAACGGCATGGCGCAGGACGCCTCCATGCAGGTGCAGCGAAATCACTACTTCGCCCTCATCGATGAGGTTGACTCCGTGCTCATTGATGAAGCTCGAACCCCACTCATCATTTCCGGTCCCGTTACAGTTCGCCAGGACCAGCAATTTGATCGCTATAAGGCACAGATCCAAAATCTCTATCGTAAACAGACCAACCTCTGTAACGATCTCGCACGCGATGCGAAAAAAGAATTCGAAGGCGGCAATGTCGAGGCAGCCGGAACGATGTACTACAAGCTCAAACTTGGCATGCCTCGAAACCGCGCCCTGCTCCGCGCCATGGAGGATGCCGAAATTCGAAGAGCTATGGAAAAGGCCGAGTTAGACTTTTTCCGCGACCCACAGAAAACCGCGCTCTTCGAACTCAAAGAAGAACTCTTTTTCACTCTCGACCCGAAAGCCCACGAAGCCGAGCTTACGGAAAAAGGCCGCCAGTTTCTGAGCCCGGACGATCCCGAAGCATTCGTGCTTCCCGACTTGTCCCATGCTTTCTCCGCTATCGATGGAGATGAAAACCTCTCGGATTCACAAAAGGCAAAAGCCAAAACTGATCTCCAGCAGCAGATGGCAGCCCAGGCCGAGAAGATGCACACCATCTCTCAGCTAATGAAGGCCTACACGCTCTACGAGAAAGATGTGCACTACGTCGTCGAAGACAACCGTGTCATGATCGTCGACGAAAACACCGGTCGTAAAATGGCCGGACGTCGCTGGTCCGATGGCCTCCACCAGGCAGTCGAGGCCAAGGAGAGCGTCACCATCGAAGGAGAAACGCAGACCTACGCCACAATTACGATTCAGAACTACTTCCGACTCTACGAGAAGCTCGGCGGAATGACCGGAACTGCCGAAACAGAAGCGGCAGAATTCCACGACATTTACAAGCTGGAAGTTCTCATCGTGCCAACGAACCGCCCCATCGCGCGGATCGACCTCAACGACAAAATTTTCAAAACCCAGCGCGAGAAGTACAAGGCCGTTATCGATCTGGTGAAAGAAACGAACGCCAAAGAGCAGCCCATTCTTCTCGGAACGGCGAGCGTCGAATCTTCCGAGGTACTGGCGCGAATGCTCAAGCGCGAGAAAATCCCCCACTCCGTTCTCAACGCGAAATTCCACATGCAGGAAGCCGAGATCGTCGCCCGAGCCGGCCAGCCTGGCTCCGTTACCGTTGCCACCAACATGGCCGGTCGAGGAACCGACATCAAGCTGGGCGGAGGAGTTGGCGACAAAGGCGGACTCATGGTCATAGGAACCGAACGCCACCGCAGCCGCCGTGTTGATCGCCAGCTGCGCGGACGTTGTTCTCGTCAGGGCGACCCTGGTGCCTCTGTTTTCTACGTCAGCTTCGAGGATGAGCTCATGATGCAGTTCGGTGCCGCCGAACGGATGACGAAAATGATGGAGCGTTTCGGCCTCGAAGAAGGCCAGGAGCTGGAGCACCCATGGCTCAATAAGTCCGTTGAAAACGCACAGAAGAAAGTCGAACAACGCGACTACCTTTCTCGTAAACACATCCTCGAATACGACGATGTCATGAACAGCCAGCGAAGCGTCGTCTACGGCTATCGCAACGATGTTCTCAACACCGAAGATCCGCATTCGCTAGTCGTCGAAATTATTGAAGACGCCATGCCTGCTGTTCTTCGCGACAGCGTAGATCCCGAGACTGGCGAAATGGATACCGATGCCTCGCTACTCGCGTTCAACACGCATTTCCCTCTCGCTCTAGACGAGGACAAAGCGCAGCTTAAGACACGCAATGCTGAAGACAACCTCGACTTTCTCATCGACCAAGCAAAGGCCGCTTACGAGGTCAAAACCAATCACGAAGATCCCGAGCAGGTCGAGGGACTCGAACGCTTTGTCATTCTCCATAGCATCGACCAACTCTGGCAGGAGCATCTCTTTGAGATGGACAGCTTGCGTGATTCCATCAGCAACTATCGCTACGCGCAGAAAGATCCGCTCGTTGAATACAAGCACGCTGCCTACGAGATTTTCGTCGGCCTCATGGATCGCATCAAGATCGAAGTCCTTGGAAATCTCTTCCGCACCACAACTCGCCCCGATGACTACAACCGCGTCCTCCGCGGCATCCAGATGAGCCGTCCTGATGTCATTTCCGACATGGCAGCCGGCGGAGGTGGAGATCTCCCGGAAGACGATCGCCCACAGATTCAGATTCCCAAGACCGTGAAACGCGAGGAGCCCAAGGTCGGCCGAAACGACCCCTGCCCTTGCGGAAGCGGCAAGAAATTCAAACAATGCTGCGGGAAAGCCTGATCGGGCACGCTGCGCGCGAACGTTCAAATCCGATTCCACTGCCCCATGACACTCATCGTCTTTCTCAGCATCATCGGGATTGCCGCAATCCTCGCTGAATTGGTGTTGCCCGGCGGTATTCTTGGAGTCATTGGCATTGGCCTGCTCGTAGCCACCGTGATCGTCACCTTTGCCAAGTTTGGTGCCACCGCGGGCATCATCGCCTCCGTGCTATTGCTTGTCTTTTGCTTCGTAGTCCTCGGCTGGTGGATGAAATACTTTCACCGCCTCCCACTCACCCGAAAACTGATTCTTCAAAACGAATCCGGGGAAGAAACGGAGAAAAAGGAAGAACGAGACAGCCTCGTCGGCAGAACCGGAATCACCGTGACCGACCTTGTGCCCTCCGGCCGAGCAAAGATCGATGGGAAAAAGATCGATGTCATCGCCGAGGCAGGCTCCATCAATGCTGATACTGAGATATCAGTAGTCGCAGTGAAAGGGCCGAGTGTGATTGTGCGAAAATAGCCACTCGATCACAGAGCCTTTCCTGAAGATACTTTCCCGAAAATTCCGTCAACATTATTTCTTTTTCGGGCCCTGTAGCATTCTCGATTCGTTTGCTCCTCTCATCCTTCTCAATGGAAGCACCTCACCCATCTAAAAGAGAGACCACCCGCTCAGCGAAAATATCGGTTTGGTAAACGCTCCCCCTTAAAAAACAGCGCTCTTTCGCCCCCACAAACCCTTTGCGCCTCTGCGCCTTTGCATGAGATTTCCTGCACGTGCATCTCTACGTCCACATTCCCTTCTGCCACCACATCTGCCCCTACTGCGGATTCTACAAGCACACGCCCGGGAAGCTCGCCAACGCGGAGTTCATCGAAGCCATCCTGACGGAAGCGAAGCGCCATCGGGATTGCGTCACCGATCCCATCCAAACCGTATACTTCGGCGGTGGTACGCCAAGCCTGCTGTCCCCCACACATCTCGGATCTCTTTGCCGTGGCCTATCTGATACCTTGGACCTGAGCCAGGTCGAGGAGTGGACTCTCGAAGCCAACCCAGCCACCTTCGATCAGGAAAAAGCACAACTCATGCTCGAATTGGGGGTCACACGCATCAGCCTCGGCACTCAGTCTTTCGACCCCGACACTCTCTCCACTCTTGGCCGCGATCATTCTCCCGCCGATGCGATTGAGGCTTACGAAACGCTTCGTGCAGCTGGTTTCAAAAACGTCAGTATCGACCTAATGTTCTCCATTCCAGGCCAGACCTTGGAGAGCTGGCAAAAGGATCTCGATCAGGCTGCCACGCTTCATCCAAACCACATATCAGCATACAACCTCACCTATGAAGAGGACACCGAGTTCCTGACCCGGCATCAATCCGGAGAACTCGACATCGACGAAGACCGCGACGCCAATCTCTTCTACACTGCGCTCGATTTTCTGGAAGAAAACGGATTTTCTCACTATGAAATATCTAACTACGCGCAACCCGGTTTCGAGTCGAAACACAACCAAGCCTATTGGAACGGGGCCAGCTACCTCGGTCTCGGCCCAGGTGCCGTCAGCACAATCGGAAACGAGCGATGGACCACTCTCGCCGACACCGCAACCTACGTTCGCGCCGCAAAAGGAGGTCTCGACACCCGAACCAATATTGAAATCCTCACCGAGGAAGATCTCCGGCTTGAGCGCATCGCCCTGCTCCTCCGCACTCGCGAAGGCCTTCCAACAGGCTTACTTCCCACACCCAACCCTGTTGAGTCATTAACCCAACAGGGTTTAGTCATCGAGCAAACAGGGTTCACTCGCCTTACCCGAGCCGGTAAAGCACTTGCCGACCCGATTGCAGCCGCACTAGTGTAGGGACATGTCTGAAGTTCCCACTCTTTTAGAGAACCCCTTTCGCATCAAGCCTGGTCAAAAGATCGACCTGAATTCCTTTCCCACACGCGACGAAGATCTTTTTCCGATGAGCAAATCGGAAGGGAAAAAGCACTTCGAGGAGCTTATCGGAAAAATAGACGAACTTCAGACCTGTCTCTATGCAGAGGACAAAAACCGTTTTCTCGTTGTTTTCCAGGCGATGGATACCGGAGGCAAGGACGGGACGATACGAAGCGTTTTTAATCCGATGGATCCCCAGGGAATTCGCGTCGCATCTTTCAAACGCCCCAGTTCCCTCGAACTTGCTCATGACTACCTCTGGCGGATTCATCCTCACGTTCCGGGAAACGGACAAACGACAATCTTCAATCGCAGCCACTACGAGGACATAGTTGCTGTTCGAGTTCGCGATATCTTTCCAGAAGAGCGCTGGTCAAAGCGCTACGATCACATTCGCGGTTTTGAGCAGATGCTGTCCGACGAGGGCGTCACGATTGTGAAGATCTTCCTCCACATCTCATTCGATGAGCAGAAAGAACGTCTCCAGGCTCGCCTCGACCAACCAGAGAAGAATTGGAAATTCAATCCCGGAGACCTCGACGACCGCGCTCTCTGGCCCAAATTCATGAAGGCCTATTCTGATGTTTTCGAAAAAACGAGTACGGATGATGCTCCGTGGTACGTTATCCCCGCAGATCGAAAGTGGTACCGCGATCTCCTCGTCGCCGACATCATTATCAAGACCCTTGAGGGCTTGAATATGAAGTATCCGGTCATCGACTACGATCCGGCCTCGGTCGAGATTGACTAAAGAAAAAGATCGGAATCAATCCGCATCCACCTCGGCCAGCGCCTTCTCCATCACGCTCTCCAGCGTCACCGGCTTTCCGCCTTGCCGCTTGCTTTCGTCGGCAGCTTCCATAAAGGCAAATATCTCGAGAGTCTCTGCCTCACTCACGGGTGGCTTCCCGGTTTTGAAAAATTTCACTATCTCAACAATGAGAGGTTCGTAGCCATCAAAGCCTCCCCCTTGAACAACACCTTTTGTGCCGAACACCGTCGCTCCGTAGCCACGCTGTCCTTCGCGAATTCCGCGAAACGAGCCGACTCGGCCGCCTTTCCAGACGCCTACCGCGACGTCGGCTCCTTCGGTCTGGATGCGAGTGACGGATTCACAACCAGTGCCCATGATCGTAAAGAGCGGCTCGACGCCGTGGATGCCATACCAGAAAAAATCGGGATGATGCGGCTCGGTTTTGCAGGGGCTGTAAACTTCGGCACCAATGATATCGCCGAGCTTAGGATCTTTGTGAATATTCAGAGCTCCTTCAGCAAAGCGCAGTGAGGAACTCGTGAAAACGGGCACCTCATGTTTTTTCCCCAAACGGAAAATGCGGATCGCATCGGCGAGCGTTCCGGCGATAGGCTTATCAATAAACAGCGTTTTGCCTGCTTCAAAAACCGGCTTTGCCTGCTCAAGATGAGGCCGACCGTCGATGCTGAGAATCATGACGACGTCAACTTTCTCGATGAGTGTCGCAATCGAGTCCACCATTTCCACACCTGCAGCGATCATTGGCTCTCTTGCTTTTTCCAAAAGTTCCATGCTTTGCGGAATATCGGGACTGCCTCCTGGATAGGCGGCGACAATCGTGATGTCAGCCAGTTCGCCCGTGGCCTCGGGTTTATTGATGATCTTCGTCCAACTGCTGGCGTGAGCATCAATTCCAATGATACCAGCCTTGATTGGCTCGGCGTGAGAAATGGTATCAAAAAACAGTGCAACAGAGAGTAGTAAGAGAGCTTTCGTCTTCATGGTGAGATTTTGGGAAAGGCGACTAAATTAGATTTGGCACGAATGGAAAAGAATGGAACCCGAATTTACTCAAATGTTGTTCTCGATTCGCCACAATTCGTGTTTCATTCGTGCAAGCGAAGCTCATTCTTGCTCTTTTTCCGCATTTGAGACAAACCTTGTTCAGGTCATGATTCCCCCATCGATGGTCAGTGAGGCCCCGGTGACAAAACTCGACTGGTCGCTGGCGAAAAAGAGCGCTGCCTCGGCGACGTCATCGGGCGTTCCAAGTCGCCCTACGCAAGTCATTCCGATGGTTTCGTCGATGATACTGTCGGCATTGGGAAATGCCTTGACCGAATCCCATATTAGCGGCGTGTCGACGGGCCCCGGGCAAATCGCGTTCGCCCGGATGTTGTGCTCGGCATAGTCCTGAGCAATATTTTTCATCAAGGGAATGAGCGCACCTTTCGACGCGCAGTAAGCCGGGTGCTGAGGAAAGCTCTTGAAGCTTGCGATAGAGGCATTAATGACCACGGTGCCACCTCCTGCCTCGATCAATTTCGGCAAGCCGTAGCGACAGAGATAGTAGACGCCATTGAGATTCACACCCAGCGTTTTATCCCATGTTTCCAGACTGATCTCCGTGGCGAGTCCGTTACCGAGAATGCCGGCGTTGGGAACGAGGATTGTCACTTTGGAAAACTGTTCCACAGCGAAATCGACCATCGCCTCGACTTCAGAGGCTGAGGAGACGTCGGCTTTGTAGAAAGCCGCCTTTCCTCCCTCCTGAACTATTTCCTCCTCAATCTTTTTCCCTCGCTCTTCGTTCGTGCCATTGATGACGACAGCGGCCCCTTGTTTCGCGAATCGCCGGGCGATTGCTTCACCCATTCCACTGGTGCTACCTGTTATGATGGCGACCTGGTTTTCGAGAATCTTACTCATTTCCTTCGCGTAAATTCAGATTGATAAAATCGGCCTGGACTGAGGTAAGTCCGCCGTCGCAACAAACAACCTGACCAGTGACGTAGTCTGACATATCCGAGCAGAGAAAAAGCAGCGGGCCGACGTGATCTTTGCAGTCCGCCATTCGCCCCATCGGGATCGTCGCTTCGTGGGCGCTACACTTTTTCTCGTCCTCCCAGAGACCTTTCGTCATGCCGGTCTTTGTTGTGCCCGGTGCAATGCCGTTGACGCAGATATTTTTCGCACCCAACTCCGTCGAGAGATTTCGAATCAGCGCGTCGAGTCCGCCTTTCGATGCAGTGTAGGCATGTAGTCCTGGATATCCGAGTCGTGCCGAAATGGAGGAAATGAAAACGATCTTCCCAGTGCAGCCCGCGCGAAAGCGAGGAACGAGTTCCTTTGTCAGAAAGAAAGCGCTCTTCAGGTTCACATCAAAAACGGTGTCCCAGGCCTGCTCTTCGAATTCCGTGACAGGTGCAGCGATGTTGACCCCGGCGGCGTGAACAAGAATATCAATCTCGCCGATGTCTTCGACTGCAGAGGAAATTCCGGCAATGTCGGAAAGGTCGGAGCGAACAGCAGTTATGCGATCATTGCTTCCATCGACGCGGTCCGTCTTGATGTCGAGCGCGACGACCTTTGCGCCAGCATCAGCCAGACCCACGCACAGCGCGTAGCCGATTTCCCCTCCGCCGCCAGAGACGACGGCAGTTTTGCCTGTGAGGTCGATGGTTTTCATTCGTTTTCCAGATTTGGAACGATCAGAGCTCGATCACTTGCTTCTTCTTTTGCGACTCGTCAGCCGCGAAGACGATCTGCAAACTGGTCATGACGCGGTCCTGATGAGCGGACATGTCGGTATCGTTCTTGATGCAGTTGATGAATTCCTCCTGCTCAAGAAAAGCGAGACCCTCGTGATCAGGCTCGTCGATTTTGATGATCTCATCCTCTTTGACGAATTCCTTGTCTTTCTGCTCAGCGAAGTGTCGGACGATCGTATTCGCTTCAACGTGGTGATCCTTGTCATCGGAGCGGTCCGATTCCACCGTAATGCTTGCGGAACCATCCGGCCCGACGATGTCCTTGATGAAATAAGCGGTCTCACTCATGTTCGGCCCCCAACCAGCTTCGTACCAGCCGACGGAACCATCCTCGAACTCGACTTGGAGCTGGCCGTAGTTGCAGATGTGCTCGGGGACCTTGTCCCAGTTGCGACAACCGATCGCGTGAACTCTGACAGGACGACACTGTGCCATCTGATACATGATATCCACGTAGTGAACGCCGCAATCGACGATAGGCGATTGCACCTGCATGATATTGTGAAGCGTGTCGTAGAACTCGCCCTTGGCCTGCTGATTCAGGTTCATCCGCATCGCAAGCGGCTTGCCGAGATCGTGAGCAATCTCAGTGAATTTGTTCCAAGACGGATGCGTCATGAGAATGTATCCGACGTAGAGTTTTTTTCCCACTCTATTGGCGAGATCGAAGAGTTCCTGCGACTCCTCCATCGTCTCGGCGAGAGGCTTCTCAACAAAGACATCAAGCCCCTTGTTCAGAGCCGTCGACACATAGTGATAGTGCGAATCGGTGTAGGTACTGATCGCCACAGCGGTGGGCGAGGTTTTCTCAAGCGCCTCGTCGAAATCGGTGAAACGCGGAATATCGCCGCTGAGTTCGCTCGCCAGTTTCTCGGAACTGCCGATACTTCTCGTCACGATTCCCACGTTCTCGACGCCGTCCAATTTCTCGTATGCTTTCGCATGCAGAGACGCCATGAAACCGGCGCCCACGTTCAAGACTCTGATAGTATCACTCATATATTCTGTATCTGTTAGTTGAAATTATTTGGTCACTTTCATCACACCTTTCATGACGCGCCAGTGACCGGGAAAGGTGCAGATGTAGGGATAGTCACCCGGTTCGTCCGGGGCGAAAAAGCGAAGTGTGTGGGAGCGGGCGATACCTAAGGTGATCTGCGGAGTCCAGTGAAGAACATTTGGATCATCTGGCACGTAGTTTTTGTCGAGGCCGGCTGGATCTCCCGCCATGAGGTCGGCTTTCAATCCCACCTCCCCCAGAGAACCGGCATTCACGATGACGAGGTTGTGATAAAGGCTGTCCGGATTTCGGAACACGAGATTTACCGCGCTACCCGCCTTTACCGAAAATTCCGTGGGTATGAATTTGAGATCCGGCGTCGCCGAGACTGTCACGCTGTTTAGAACCCGGTTGCTGTATTTCGGCGGCCAGTTTGCGGCCGGAACGCGCTTCATTGCCTGAAGCGCAGAGAAAGATAGCGTGATATTTTTATCTTCGTAACGCTCTGCCGTCGCCGCGAGCAGATCGAGGCTTTCGCTGTCTTTGGAAGGAAAGCTGCCTAGAGCGGGCATGAGCACATTCACCATCGCAGGTGTGACGGTCTCGCTCGCCAGCAATTCTGAAAAATGTGCGTGCAGTTCTTCAGGAGCGTTCCCCCGCCCTGCTTTGGCAACGGCCTGGGCGAGTAGTGAGTCATTCTCCAATTTCTTTTCTCCACCCGCTCGCCAGAGAATTGCCTGGGCCGTTGTCCGAATGCGGCCCGGATTGCCCGAAGCGGTAAGAGCTGCAATCCCATCCATATGATCTTTCAATTCCGCGGTCGGCCAGGAAAGCAGAAGCTTTCCCAACGCCGCCGGGCTGTCGTCCGAGGCG
>JAKMGR010000565.1 GCA_022424805.1 Verrucomicrobiales bacterium | reverse complement strand
GAACTGACCGGCTACTTCGTCCGGAATGTCTCGCTCTCGATCAACGCAATCATGAGATCCTGGAATCCCTTGCCATTTTTATGGTTTTTCTCGACGATCCTCGCGATCTCTTTCCGTTCGGAATAATTGGGAACGCGACCGGTTGCGTAGGTGAGGAGCTTCTCGGATAGGCACTCGGAAAACTGATTGATGTTGGCGACGAGCCAGGCCTTCAAGTCAACGACGCCGCTGATTTCGGTTCCGTCGTGCATGGTTGCGGAAGCATCGATCTTCTGATTGATCTCCGGCCATTTTTCGCGCCAGCGCCCGACAGGATCGAAATTCTCGAGCGCAAAACCGACAGGATCAATCTTACGATGACAGCCGGCACAGGATTCGGAGTTGGTATGGGTGGAGAGGAGTTCGCGTGGAGTGGTGGCCCCCTGCGTGTCAGGCGTCAAAGCGGGGACCGATTTAGGTGGAGGCGGCGGCGGCATACCCATGATGTTTTCAAGGACCCAGACGCCTCGCAAGACAGGCTGCGTATCGACGCCGTTGGCGGTAGCCATCATGACGGCGGATTGACCGAGGAGTCCGCCGATTCGTCCACCACGGGGAAGGGTGACGCGATGGATGGTCTTATCCTTTTTCTTGTTGTATCCACTTTTGAGTCCGTAGACGTTTTTTGCCATTCTCCCAGTTGTCCAAGTGAAGTCAGGATCGATGAAGTCTGTCATCGGGCGATTCTCACGTAGGATTTCGGCGAAAAACGCTTCCGCTTCCTGGCGCGCGTGATTCGTGTCGCTGGAATTAAATTTGAACGTCGGGTCCGGCATGATTTCTGCGAGCGAACGGGTATCGAGCCACTGGCCGGTGAAGGCCTTTACGAAATCAGAATTGGCTCCGGTTGGGATGAGGCGTTTGGCTTCGTTTCTCAGAACTTCAGGATCGGTCAAGCTGCCTGCTTCGGCTTTTTGGAGAAGTTTTCCGTTTGGCGGCCCTCCCGTCAGGAAATAGGAAAGCCTGGTGGCGAGGTCGTAGCTGTCGAGTTCGCCGTCGGAGAGGGACCGATAAAGAAAGCGCGGGGAAATGAGAACGTTTCGAATCACAAGGTGCATGGCTTCTTCTGCAGAATGGCCGCTTGCGATATGCTCGTCATGGAGGGCCAGAAAAGTCTGCGCGGTCTTTTCATCGACGGGACGGCGGAAAGCTGCAGTGAGATAGCGCTCTATGGTTTCTCTAGGCTCTACATCATCACCGAGAAATCGGGACTGGGTCTTTTTCCGTTCCTTGTCTTTCGGTCCGTCAATGATATGACTGGGTCCTTCGATGGAAAGCCGGTGAACTTCGAGGGCGGGACCGTTTTCAAATACGTCGAAGACAACGGTTTCGGCGTATTGCACCGGGTTTCCTGCGACGGCTTTGAGAACCTCGGCTCGCTGTTTCTCGGTCAACTTGGGTAAGTCACCCCGAGCGAGGTTTTCTTTTACTTTCTCCCACCCAAGACCGCCGCGAAATCCCCGGGAATCTTTGCTCTGTAGTAATTTGTGCCAGGAAGCAAGGTAGCCAGGCTGTTTCTCGTCCTTTTTCTCGAAGAAGGCGACAAGTTCTTCTTTGTCGCTGCGATCGCTATCCAGTGGAGCATTCGCCCAATTGATGACGGGAGTTTGTCCTTCGTAGAGTTCCGCAGTGAATCGAAAGGTTTTTGGGGATTCGTCTGTTACTTCGACTTCCTTGAGGAGACGGAGAGAAGAATGGGTGATCCCGTCCGGGCTTGAGATGTCGCGTGCGAAAATGCGAGCGGTCATCGGTCCGGAGTTTACCTTGGGACGGAAGGTAGAAAGATCGATTTCGAGTTCGTAGACACCCGACGTTTCAATTTCAATTTTGCTTGGCCAGGTGCAGCTTCGGGTGATCGGGTCGCATTTCATTCCCAGCCGCATCGCATCTTCAATGATAGTACCGGACGAATAGCTGATCACGAGATCTTCTGCTTTCGCTTCTTCACGAACTGATTCGTGCGCGGAGCGAGGGGGAGGGAAGATTTCGTCTGCAACGAGACGAGCAGTCTCAGAATAGGACTCCAGCAGCGGCGGAGACAGAACGAGGCCTTCGCCAATATTGTCAAAACCGTGATGTTCGCGATCAACCGGGAATCCGGCAGGAAGTTCGAAGGAATTCAGGCCGAAGAGAGATGTGATGGTTTTGTGATACTCTGCGCGATTGAGCCGTCGTGCCAGCGTTCCGCCGATCGTGGTATTGTCAGTGAGTTGCTTATCGACCCAGGCGATCATTTTCTTGCGATCTTTGCCCTGAGGCTGATCGGCCTTCCTTGGTGGCATTTCACCCGAGTCGAGTGCCTTTAGAACCCTTTCCCACAGAAAAAGATTATCCTTAGATGACCAGTCGATTTCGAATGCATCGAGATTGATCTCTCCTTTTTCCGAGTCCGAATCGTGACACTCCAGGCAGTGGTCTGCGAGAAAGTTGAAAGGAGATTCCGGGATGGAATCGGTAGCCAGTAACTGCGACGAGGCAACAATGATCCATGTTGCGAGGATGGTCCGCATATTCCTACGAAAACAACTGATTCAAATTACGATCCGCATTGGAGAATCTCTCTTCTTCCAGGCCTAGTTGCTGCATGAGAGTCAGGTAAAGGTCGCCGAGGAGTGGGCGACCTTTGCCGGATCGGTCGACTGCGATATGTTGGCCATGCTGGAATCCGCCTCCTGCCACGAGGGTGGGAAGATTTGAATTGGCATGTCGACTCGCGTCTCCCATGCCGGTCCCGAGTAGGACGATCGTGCTGTCTAGGAGAGGTTCGCCGTTGCTGTCAGTCTTTGTCTTGAGTAACGAAAGGAAACGCTCGAAGCAGCGCATGTGTTCCGTCTCGACTTTGACAAGGTCGGCGATTGTCTCCGGATTGTTCCCGTGATGAGAAAGCGCATGGTAACCCGCTTTTAAGGTCTCGCCCTCGATTGTGAAGACCTGTCCGAGGCCTCCGATGAAAAGACTGAGAACCTTGGTCGAGTCCGTTTCCAGCGCGAGCGCCATCAGGTCGTACATGAGGGCTTCAGCTTCGAGCTGGAGAGTGGGCGCCACGGGGTCGTAGTCAGGCATGGAGTAGCCTGTCTCCGGAACGGGATCGTTTACACCCTTGATCTGGCGGGTCATTCGTTTTTCGACTTCGCGCAGCGAATCAAAGTATTCTGAAAGCTTTTCCTTGTCGCTCGATGAGACTTGGCTGTGGAGGCGCTTGGCATCCTCGAGCACTGCGTCGAGGGAACTGTGTCCAGAGCGTAGCAGATACTCGCTTCGCGCCCGGTCTTGCGGCGAAGCGAAAAGCTTCTGGTACAAAACGGACGGCCGCAGAATCATCGGGAGAGCGACGCCCTGCTTGGTGTGACTCATTGTACGGCTGGATTTTCCTGCCGTCAGTTCGAGTGAAGGAAATCGCGAGTCCTGCCCGATCTGGTCTGCTACGATTTGGTCGAGCGAGTAGCTGTTCGGAGTCTGACCGCAGAGGAAATTGTTCCAGGCTCCGTGTCCGTTGGGAGCCTGGTGATCGAGCCCGGAAAAAACCGTGAAATCATTTCTGTGCTCCACGATCGGCTCCAGCAAAGTGGATGGCTTGTAATCTTTGCCCGTCTCCTCCGGGAAGAAAGAGGACTGATGGAAACCGAGATAGGTTCCGATGCAGACGAGACGCTGCGCTTTTGCTGGAGCGGCAGCATTAGCGGCTCCGAAAGACTCAAGGGAGGGCAGGGCAATGCCTATACCAGCAGCTCTGAGAAAACGACGTCGGTCCAATTTGGGTAGAGAGGGAAGGGTCATTGGTCAGCAAAATACTAGCACGACTCTATCGATCGGAAAGTAACGGATCACCGGTATCTTTTCGCCATGCTTCTAACTGGACCTTGAGCGCATTTTTCCGCTTCAGATGAGCCGGATCACCAGAGCTGGAAAGGTCGTTCTGTTCCAGGGGGTCGGTGTTCAGATCAAAAAGCTGCCATCGATCGATCTGGGGGTAGTAGGCAAGCTTCCAACCGTCGCCGGTGCGAATCATACGCTGCGAGTCGGTGAAGTAGCCGTAGATGTTTTCCTGATGCGACTTCGCTTCACTTCGGAGAACCGGGGCGAAGCTGGTTGCAGTCACAGAGGCGGGGGTTTTCACTCCTGCCAGTTCACAAGTGGTTGGGTAAAGTTCTCGCAGGTAGATCTGCGCATCAGTCCTGGCTCCCTTTTTTATTCCGGGTCCTGCTGCTACAAAGGGAACATTGATGGTGTGCTCATACATATTCTGCTTTCCGCGAAGTCCGTGCGAACCGCAGCCCATCCCGTGGTCGCTCGTGAAAATGACGATGGTGTTATCCAATTCGCCGCTCTTTTCCACCGCGTCGAGAATGCGACCGATTTGAGCGTCCATATCGTCGACCACGGAATAATAAACCCGGAGCAGATCCTGAACGGCCTCCCTGGTGCGGGGCCATGGTAGAAGAGCTTCATCGCGTCCGTCGAAGTTTCCGTGATCGAAGGGGTGGACAGAAAGGTAGTTGCCAGGCAGCGGCATGTTTTCGTTCTCGTATTTTCCTTCGAGACCGGGCGGTATGAAAAGGGGATCGTGCGGAGCTGTGAAATTAACGTGGCAAAACCAGGGAGCTTCCGGGTTTTTCTCAATCAGGGAAATGGCGGCATCGGCAAATTTTTCGCTGATGTCACGAGTGACTCCGACTCCCATTTTCGGGAACTTGGTTTTCCCATCGTCGGTTTGAAAGATCCAACCTCGGTATCCGGTGATGGGGAATCCTTTCCAGTCGGTCTGGTCCTTCCAGAAGGAACCTCCGCCACTTCCGAATAAACCGGCAACGTCTGAATAACCTCGTGTCGAGGGGCGCCCGCTGACGTGCCATTTTCCAACGTGCCAGGTTTCGTATCCGCCGTCGCGAAGGGCTTCGGCCCAATAGGTGATATCAGGTTGAAATTTGTTGCCCCGGAAACCCATGACGCCGTTTTCCCAACCGTGGCGACCGGTCAGCATTTCCGAGCGACTCACCACGCAGATTGGATACGAGCATGTGGCGCGAGTGAAGGTCATACCTCGTTCGACGAGGCGGTCGAGGTTGGGAGTCTCGATCTTATCGTTTCCCAGAGCGGCGATGCAGTCAGGCCGCATGTCGTCCGCGAGGAGAAAAAGGATATTGGGAGGGGCGCCTGCGGCGGTCGAGTGGAGCAGCAAGGCCGTAAAGAAGTAGAGAATGTGTTTCATGGTTAGTTAGAAAAATTCTTATTCGGCTTTTGCCATTTCAGCTTGGCCACCCAGATGCGATTGTCGGCTCCTCGTTCGATCAGGGGAGTGGGATCATGGTAGTTCGGGCCGGGAGCCTGCATCCACTCGGTTACAGTGACCCACGTTTCATTGGGACTGACTTCGGTGACTCCGAAATTGCCGAGTCGGGCTCCTTTTTCCGGGACGAGAACCTGCTCGGAATCGCGAATGATGGTGAGTTTGTCAGGATCCACTCTCGCGATGAATAGCGGAGCGCGATGTCGAAAGACATGATCGTTGCTTGCTCCGCGCCGCGTGTAGACGAGAAAGAGGGCGTCGGAGTGCGAAACCCAGTGCTGCTGGGTATTGTAGTTTCCAAGGTTCGAACCATCATCGAAGGTCCAACGCTTCGGCTCACTGTAGTTCAGTCCGTCATCGCTGACAGACACATAGCCGTGATCGTCATTTCGCATCGTCAGGAAAAAACGGTCACTAAATTGCGTGACCGACGGCTCGTAGAGGCCGCGTTTGATCGGAATAGACAATTCGCTGCCGTGTTTGAGATAAGTCATTTCCTCACCATCAAAGCGGCATCGCAATACAGTCACCGTGTAGTGAGGCGCTTCGAGAGCTTTGAAGTAGATCGGAAGAAGGATTTCTCCGTTCGCCAAATCCGTCCGCTGGACACAACCAGCTCCGGCGTTTTCAAACTTGGGTTCGTCGGGGAGCTTGATCGTTTTCCATTCTGACCAGGTGTTATTGTCAGGATCGTAAACGGCATAGGGTGTCGCTCGAGGGCGCACATGCATAACCCGATTGTTTTCGTAGACCACCGTATGGCCAGTGCCAAGCAGTTTGCCGCTTGCTTTGTGCCACTTCGGCCAGAAGTCGCAGACCGTCATTTCGAGATCCTTCTTTTCTCTAAAGGAAAAGGGGACGCGCGCAAAGGTCGACTGTTCTGCGGGAGTGGTCCAGGTGGCGCCCAGATCTTTGGAATGGAGGCTGTGAATAGCGTAGAAAATGTCCGAGCCGGAAAGTTGCAGTTTCTGTGTCGTCATCACGACGGTGGGGCCGTCTTTGCCGGGCATTGCTCCAGCCCTGGCGTGGACCCAGCACATCTTTTTATCGAAACCCTGAGTCGCGGTGGTGTGTTCGATCTGGTAGAGCGGATCGGCGAGGCACGAAATGCCGGTCAGCAGAGAGGCGGTGAGAAAGAGAGCGAAGCGAACCATATTTCCAGTGGAACAAATTGCAGCCGATACGGCGATGGCGTGTTGACGGAGAATCCAATGCGGGACAATGGTGCCACATGAGTATTGAAAAAGTGAGTCCTGACAAAACGCGCATTGGTTGGATAGGAACGGGAGTGATGGGGAGCAGTATGTGCGGGCACCTCATTGATGCAGGATTCTCTACGACGGTCTATTCGAGGACCAGGGAGAAAGCTCAGAGTTTGCTCGAGAAAGGAGCGAACTGGGCCGAAACCCCGAGAGAAGTGGCTGAGCAGTCGGATGTGGTTTTTTCCATCGTGGGGTTTCCTGCTGATGTTCGGGAAGTTCTCCTCGGAGAGGATGGTGCTCTTGCCGGTGCTGCGTCCGGGACCGCACTTGTCGATATGACGACGAGCGAGCCATCGCTCGCGGTGGAGATTTCCGAAACGGCGATGGAATGTGGCGTGCACGCTGTAGATGCTCCGGTTTCAGGCGGCGACATTGGCGCGAAAAATGGCATGCTTTCGATCATGATCGGAGGAGAGGCGGCGATTGTGAATGCACTCCAGCCGTGCTGGGAAGCAATGGGGCAGACGATAGTGCATCAGGGCGGTGCCGGTGCGGGACAACACACCAAGATGGTGAATCAGACCCTGATCGCGACGAACATGATTGGTGTTTGCGAAGCCCTGCTCTACGGCTACAAGGCAGGACTCGACCTTCCGACTGTGATGGAGTCCGTTAGCTCGGGGGCCGCGGGTAGCTGGTCGCTTTCTAATCTCGGTCCCAGAATCATGGATAACAATTTCGAGCCCGGATTCTTCGTCGAGCACTTCATCAAGGACATGGGCATCGCCCTAGAAGAGTCGAAGAGAATGGGGCTTACCATGCCGGGGCTCACTCTCGCTCAAGAGCTTTACCTCTCTCTGCAGGAAATGGGACACGGGAAAGATGGAACGCATGCCCTCGAACTCGCTCTGGCGAAGATGAGTAATGTGGATTGGCTAGGGCGGTGAGCTGGCTCTGTTGAATATGAAACCGTGTCTTGAGCTATAGAAAGAACGTCATGGATACCATGGAACAAAAACAGATGGCGGTCGGCCGGCTCTCGAAATGACCGGTGAACTGGGGGGTTCTCGCGATTGTTTTGGGTATTCTTGGATAACTGTCCAATCTATTCAGCGGATTTCAGGCGGGAATTATTTTCGTCATGCCGATGGATGACATCTACGGTGACATGGAGCAATACAAGACGGGAGGCGCTCAAGGCGCTCAAGGCGCTCAAGGCGCTCAAGGCGCTCAAGCGATCGAGGATATGATGGCGATGCAGGGAGAGATGATGCGCAATATGCTGGATATGGCTCCGATGAACCTGATGTTTGCGGCCCTTCTGGCACTGCTCTCGATTACTCTGCTTGTGGACGGAGTTTTCTCTGTAAGCTGGAGTTTTTCTCTATAAGCGAATGCGTGCGGCATCTCCGCTGCTTCAAACCCGGGCTTATCGGAAGATTCTGATCGGTGGAATTGGTATCTGGCTGAACTACAAATTGACGTCTTCCTACATGGATCAGTTTGGTGACCACATGAATAACACCATGTCATCTATTGGTTCCGGTTCCACTTCGACGTCGAATATGGGAAGCATTGTGAGCATGATTTTGCAGGGGATTTTTTTTGTGGGGATGCTGTGGGGAGTCTGGTTGGCCTTGTTTTTCCTGACCTGGTTCTATCGTGAAAATGTGAAAGAGGAAATGAATTCCGGTCCAGTGTGGAGATAGTGGAGCGGGGCACCACGCCATCGCGGGAAGATATGCTCTTGTCAGGGCGCTTTGGTCGACGGCAAACTCTTTTCATGAAGCAAACGCGCAGAAAGTTTCTCTCCACTGCCGCTACCACCATTGGAGCCGGCATAGGATTTCCCACGATCATTCCGGCATCGGCATTCGGGTCCGGAGATCGACCCGCTCCCAGCGAGCGAGTCACGATGGCATACATCGGAATGGGCAATCGAGGGATCGGCGTGATGGGCGCCTTTCTGAATCACACCGACGTGCAGGGCGTTGCCATCTGCGATGTCCATGAACATCATTATCGCGAGCGGGAGTGGGGCGCAGGTCGAGCTCTCGGTCGCAAGCCGGGCAAGGAGTCCGTCGACAAGAAATACGGCAACACCGACTGCAAGGCCTACGCGGATTACCGGGA
>JAKMGR010000561.1 GCA_022424805.1 Verrucomicrobiales bacterium | reverse complement strand
ATCGCATCGTGGCGGTGATCGTCCGCAAGAATGATGAGGAGATTGGGGCGGTCAGCGGCATGAAGGGTCGCCGTGAAAGCTAGGAGCAGAAAGGAAACGATTCTGAGCATGGCGAAGCCTAGCAGGAAGTGGAACATGGTCAAACTCGAGAGGGAGGGTGCTTCGCCGGTCGGGACCACATAATAAACCGAGTTTACGGAACGGCCTCTGCTCTGAAATGCTGTCCGTTTATTCGGTTTTTCCGTGGTCAAATTCCTCCATCAGCATTCCAGAGAAGGAACTTCCCACACAATTTATCTTCGACCTGTTGGGAAATCTGGCTACGCTCTTCCCATGCTCCGTCCCCGAAAGAAATACACGGTCTACGAACTCCAGCAACTCAAGGGCCAGCGTGTCCTGACACATATCCACGTCAAATCACCCGAGGAAGCGGAAGCGGCCGAGGAAGCGGGCATCGACCTGATGAGTTGCAGCTACGATTCCCCTGAGGCACAGGCTCGACTCCCACTTCTTGTCGAGGCTGCTCCAAACAGTTTTCTGTCTTGCGCGACGCCTCACGGGATGGCGACACGCGAGGAAGCGATTCGAATCTCATTCCAGGCACTCGAAGCCGGTGCCAGTTCCGTTTATTGCTCTGGAAGCCCGTGGCTAATCGAAGGCATGGCGCGAGAAGGCATCCCTGTGGTCGGCCATCTCGGCCTGATACCTCGTCATGTCACCTGGACAAATTACCGGGCTATCGGAAAAACGGCCGATGAGGCGAAGGTTCTTTTTCAGAAAATGAAGGAGCTCGAGAGTGCCGGCGCATATGGAGCCGAACTCGAGGTGGTTCCTCACCAGCTCGCGACCTATCTGAGCGCGAACACATCGCTGCTGCTCATGTCTCTCGGCTCGGGAACGGGTTGCGATACCCAATTTCTGTTCTCCTGCGACATTCTCGGCGACTACGACGAGAGAATCCCCCGCCACGCAAAGGCGTATCGGGACTTCAAAGCAGAACACGATCGCCTCCAACGCGAACGAGTCGGGGCGTTCTCGGAATACATTACGGATGTAAAGGAAGGGAATTTCCCAACAGACGACAATCTTATTTCCATGCGAGATACCGAGTTTGATGCGTTTCGCGAGGCGGTGAGTGACGACAATTTGTAAGCAAAGCGAAAGTTTTTTTCAGAAGTGGCTTCGATCCTGCTTTTTAACGGTGCCTCCCCTGTAGAAGTAAGCTATGCCCCCTGAGTCACCAACCGGAAATTCCCAATGGGTAGATCCATTCATCGGCTGTGATCCTGCCGACCTTCCTGATCCATCCGGAATCGCTGCAACCTGGTGGTGTGCAAAGCCGCCGATCGGCAACACCCATCCGGGTGCAACCCTTCCGTTCGGAATGGTTTCCGCCTGCGCCTATTCCGGTGCCTATGTGACGGGCTACGGGAAATACGCCGTTTCATTGAGTGGTGATACTCCCGAGACTCTTTTCGACGAACACGCCGCCCTCGGAATCGCCCATTTCCAACAGTCCGGCACGGGACGAATCCGGATGTACTACAATTACTTCCTGACTACCCCCTTGGTGGGCGATGGTCTCACTGGCATTGGGAATCCTCAACTCATTGTCGACGAATTTGCCAAGCCGGGTTTTTACTCAGGACGATTTGCGGATTCGGCCGTCTCCTTTGAGGTCACTTGTACGAAGCGCACTGTTCTGCATCGCTATTCTTTTCCAGATAACTGTCGGGGCAAAATTGCGATCGATTTTACCTCGGGAGGCCTGCTCATCGAAGGCATGGAAAGTTATCCAGAGAAGGCCAAGGCGCGTCCTATTGACCTACAGACCTATGGCGGACGCGTATTTCTCGAGGGAATACCCTTCTATTTCACAGTGAAATGCCTCACCAAAGTTCGAGATTCAGGATTCTGGGAGGATGGAAAAATCATCACGGAGGAAGGGGGGAAATTCAAAGCCTCGAAAGCGAGTCGTAAGGAGAAATTACCATTCGGTATCTGGTTCGAAGCGCTCAACAAGGGCGATCCGATAGAAGTCCGAATTTCATTTTCCCTCCACGACAAACATCGTCCCAATGAAGCCCTGGAATTGGGCTGCGCCCAGACATTCGAGCAAACGACTATAAGTGCAGCGGATCGTTGGGATTCCATACTCGGAAAAATCGACGTCAAAGGAGGCACCGACGAGATGCGGACGGTATTTTACACCGCTCTCTATCATGCGACGATCAAGCCCGCCGACTTCATGGACGAAAACCCTTTCGCTCCCGGGGACGGCCCGTTTTTCTTCGATTTATCAACCCTGTGGGACTTGTACAAAACCCAGCTTCCATTAGTCATGACACTGTGGCCTGAACTTGGGCGCGACTTTGTGACTTTTCTCATCGAAGTGGCAAGGCGCGAGGGAGCGTTTCCGATCAGCTATCTGATGGACAACGCCCCAGAACGCTTTGCCAAACAAGCTACCGGTCTTTGCCACATGATTCTCACTGACGCAAACATGCGCGGGATCGACGGGGAATGGAACACGGTTTTAGAGCTGCTCTGGAAAACAAGCCTGAGCGGTACCGGTCGCGGAGGAAAATTTTCTGAGTTTGCCAAACATCACGTCGTTCAGCCCCTTTCTCACACCCTCGATCTTGCGTTCGCCAACTGGTGCATCGCTCAGCTCGCCAAGACTTTGGGCGATCAGGTCATATACGACAGGAGCATCCCCCTCGCCTACCATTGGAGAAACGCGTTTGACGATACGACCGGGCTTCTCCGTGAGGACTCGGACTACTATGAGGGTGAAAACTGGAACTACTCTTTCCGCTTTATCCACGATATGGTCGGTCGAATTAATCTCGCAGGGGGAGAAACGCGATTCGTCGAATTGCTTGATCTGTTTTTTGGATTTGCGGAACCCAATCCCGGCCAAACCGTCCATCGCTTCGAGGGCTTGAACAATGAACCTGATATGGAGGCTCCCTACGCCTACCTTTTTGCAGGTCGCCATGATCGAACAGCCGAAGTAGTTCGCAACGTGATGAAATATCAATTTACGACAGGTCGCGGTGGGCTACCTGGAAATGACGATTCCGGTGGTCTCTCTTCGTGGTATGTCTGGAGTGCAGTTGGCCTTTTCCCGGTGACGGGTCTACCTATCATGCTGATCGGGAGCCCCATCTTTGATAAGGCGACATTGCATTTGCTCGGAGGTGATTTCACGGTCATTGCAGAGAATCAGGGTCCTGACAATTTCTACGTGCAGAGTGCTGAATTGAACGGGCAACAGCTTGATCGCTGTTATCTGAAGATCTCTGAGTTTGCGGCCGAGGCGACGCTGAAACTCACAATGGGTCCCCAGCCGAGCGAATGGGCGACGGCGACGCGACCGCCGTCTTTTCTTACCTAGCTTGCCTCTTTTGCCCCTGCGGGTGGGTTTTCGGTGTCAAAATAGCACCAGTTATTTTCTTTAGCTTTCTAAAACAATGGGAAGTTGGCACGCAAGATGCACTCGATAGAAC
>JAKMGR010000038.1 GCA_022424805.1 Verrucomicrobiales bacterium | reverse complement strand
AGCCAGAATAGAAAACTTATCGAAGGACGTCATCAATTGACGGTTTCGGCGACTGCATTTGGAACCAGAACTAACTCAGCACGGCGCGCTCTCCAGTCGGAGAATCGGCGATCCTGACCAGAACTCTGCACGGTGATCACGGAGCGTGGGACGCCGCGTTCAAGCAAACGCTCGCGAACTGAATCAGCCCGTTTCGCACTGAGTGACTCGTTGAAATCAGAGGTTCCCTCGGCGCCGGAATAAGTAATAACGGCCACCGACGCACGTGATCGGCCTCCACGGCGTAGATCCTGCGCCAATTCGTCCAATCGTCCCAGTGATTGATCGGTGAGAGCCGCGCTTCCTTCGTCGAAGTAGACGGCATCTTCGTCCATCTCGGCTTCAACTCTACCAGATTCAACCACCTCTGCAGGTTCGGCTTGTTCTGCAGGAACCGGGGCGTGGTCGCGTTCAGGCTCTTCGTCGAGATCGTCGAGAGACACTCCCTCACCCGATTGTTCAGAAAGCAGCGATTTCTGAAGGGCTTCGTCGAACGACGCAGCATCTGGGTCGGTCGAGGAGCCTGCACTGTCGACATGTTTCTCGCTCGATCGTAGCTTTTCCTTCAGCAGGGAAATCTCGTTATCCCGCTCCGATCGCTGCAGTATGATGCTGCTGATCTCAGCCTGAAGATCACGAATCGCATCTCCACGCTTGGCCACTTTTCCACGTAGCTTCTCAATCTCTGCAACACTTTGCTTCTGCTGCTCCGCATATTGCTTGAGAGCATCTTCGCGTTCCTCGATCTCACATGATAGCTTGAGAGTCTTTTCGTCGCTTGTGCGAAGCGCTTTTTCCAGTTCGTGAAGAGTTGCTTTTGCTTCCTCGCGGTGCCGGTTCGCTTCTTCGATCTCAACATTGAGCGAGTCGACTTTTCGCTGAATCACTCCCGCATCTTGCGATACCTCGCGGCTTTCTGCCTCCAATTCGACAATGCGCTCCTGCCACTCGCGCGCGGTCTCATCAAGCTCTTCGGCCCGCCTGTTCGCTCGGTTCAGATCACGCAAGGTTTCGTCCTTATCTCGAGAAAGGGTCGCGAGCTGCTCCTCCAGATCGGTGATCGATTCATCTGAAGCGGATAGTTTTTCCGTTAATTCAGCAATTTTCCCATGGGCCACCTCGATCTTGTTCTCTGCTTCGGCGATGCGAGTACCGGAGGCCTCTAACGCACTGCTACGCCGCTCAAGCTCTGCTTCGAGTTGATCGGCACGAGCTTTGTGATGCTGGGTATCCCGCTCATCATCTCCAAGCTGACGACGAACTTCATTCAATTCATCATATCGCTCCGCCAGAGACTGCTCAAGGTCAGCAATGCGAACCGTCTGCTCATTGATAAACGACTCTTTTGCATTCATTGAGAGAGTATAGGCATTGGACTCATCGCCGAGAGCCTCCAGTTCTCCTTCTTTCTCAGCGAGAGAGTTTTTCAGAGCACGGATCTGATCACGCTGCTGACGAACTTCGGAAGAGAGATCATCCACCTCAGCGCTGCGATCTTCGATGATCGCTTCGAGCTCTTCCATTTGCGCAACGAGCTTGCCGTATTCCTCAGTCTTACTGTTGAGAGCGATGCGGACATCGCTCAGTTCGCGACGAGTGTCTTTCACTTCCTCTGATAGGGCGTGAGCTTCGTCTTCAGCCAGATCGAGTTTAACGAGGCGTGCTTCGAGCATTTCGATCTCGTCAAGGCGCTCATTCAGCGCAGTGCGCACATCATACATCTCGTGATGCGCATCATTTAATTCAACTTGAAGCCCGGCTCTTCGACCATTCAAGACCTCCAGTTCCGCAATTTGGGAACGCAGACTGTCCAGCTCAGCATCGCGCTCTTCGACCTTGAGTTCGAGCGACTCAAGGGAGATGGCCTGCTTATTTTGCGCCTCGAGCACCAGTGCTTCATCCCGAAAAGAGAGCAACTCGGCAGAACGGCGAGCAAGCAGGGCATTGAATTGAGCCGAATTCGCTGAGATCGCGGCAACCTCGCCAGCAAGGTCAATTTCAGATTTTTCTTGATCAGATTCGATCAAGCGAGACTCAAGTGACTCCACCAATTCGACCTGCTTCAGGTAGTCTTCCCGAACCCGATGCAGTTCGTCGTGAGTATCGATGAGGTCTTGCTCCAATTCCTGAATACGCTGATCTTCATCGACATTATCCGCATTCGAAGCCAGCGGAATCAGAGGTGAAACGGTGAATTCCTCGTTCTCCGGCTCTTTAAGCTCAGCTGTCTCATGGTCCCGTGCTTCCAGTTCTTCCTTGAGCTTGCGAAGCTCCACTTGCATCGGCTCATTCTCTAACAGCGCCGCCGGAATGGATTTTCCGGAGCATTTCAGTTCTGCAGTGAGTCGAGCAATGCGGGAATCCTTCGCGAGAATATCCTCTTCGAGCGATGAAAGGCGCTCTTCCCAGGCATCTCGATCAGCCTGCCATCTCGCACGGAGCTTTTTAAACAAGTCGCGCTGGGAAGCGCCCAAAGCACTCCACTGACTTGCCAGTTTCAGATTTTCCTCGACCGCATTGCTGAGGCGCTTGGAACACCTCCCCCAGAGGATTTTGGCAATGAGAACTCCAATGAGCAGAAACAGGTTCGCTGCTATGCCCACTGGCAGCATGTGTTTCAGAAAGAAAAGCGAGAAATCGTGCATGACCTCGTAAATTTTATTTTGTGCGGGTAATTTTAGTCAGCCGATCCGGAAAGTTCTGCGCGGATTCGGGAAACTTCGTCGCTCATCTTTTCATAATCCGCTAGGGCATCACGGTTCCCGGCTTCAATGACTTCCGTCATTTTACGCGTATTCCGCCAAATTATCCAGCCAGCAACGATACCAACTAGAGCGCAAACGCCCCCTGCAATATAAAAGGTGAGTCCCCAGGTGATGAGGAAGTCGGTGCTTTCCGGTGTAAGTTGGTTGGACATAGCTATCAAATTACGGATTTTCTTCGCCTTCTTCGGTCGACCCATCTGGTTCTAGCAGGGCAACTTCTACCCGTCGAGACTTTCCAATTCACCTTCCACGCTGCTCTTATACTCCACTTTAGCTATCACCATACATGCCGTGACAGCGAGTCTGAAAACGATCAATACGAAGAAAAATCTCATAGAACCGGCTTCGATCACAATTTACCAGCTAACCTTCTGTTGTTTAGCGACATATGTAGTTTTTTCGCAATTGATTCGGGAAAAGCAATAGTCAAACATTACAAAGCTCTCAAGAGTGAGTGCAGAAGTCTGGGCAATATTTACAAAACCTTACCACCGGTAAATCGTAAATTCTTTCTCCTGATCTGCTAACACGAAAACAGACGAATTCGTGTCGCACGGAGTCGCTCAATTTTCCCAAACACAAAAACGCCCGACCAGCAATCTGGTCGGGCGCTGCGTGTATGCGAATCTTCGTTCGCAAAACCTTAAGGAAGGCTGATCAGTCGTCTGATGCGAGTTCCGCATCTGCTTCCTCACCCATCTCGGCCATGGCGGCTTTGCGACTGAGTTTGACGCGTCCGCGCTCGTCGATCCCAATGCACTTGGCGTGAACCATGTCACCGACTTTGACGATATCCTCAACCTTCTCAACGCGGAAGTCCGCGAGTTCAGAGATGTGGACCATGCCATCTTTTCCAGGAAGAACTTCGACGAAAGCACCGAAGTTTGTCGTGCTGACAACCTTACCATGGTAAGTCTTGCCAACTTCGATCTCAGCAGTGACGCGCTTGACGAGCTCGATGGCACGATTCAAGGCTTCCTCGTTGGCTGCGTAAATCGCGACAGTTCCACTGTCATCGATGTTGATGTCAGCACCTGTCTCGGCCTGGATTCCCTTGATGTTTTTACCACCAGGGCCAATGAGTTCACCGATCTTCTTCGGATCGATCGTAAGACTTTCGATGCGTGGTGCGTAATCGCTAAGCTCTTTTGGAGCAGAGATTGCAGCATTCATCACGTCGAGAACTTCCATGCGACCTTTCGTTGCTTTGTCCATTCCCTCGAAAAGAATCTCGAGTGGGATTCCGCGAAGCTTCAGGTCGAGCTGGTAACCAGTGACACCTTCAGTCGTTCCACAGAGTTTGAAGTCCATGTCACCGTTAAAGTCCTCATTTCCAATGATGTCGACCATTGTGACGTGGCGCTTCATTTCGTCGCCATCAAACTCAGTAACGAGTCCAGCAGAAATTCCTGCCACTGGGCGCTTCAGAGGAACACCCGCATCGAGAAGAGCCATCGATCCAGAGCAGACCGAAGCCATCGATGTTGAACCATTCGACTCCATCACCTCGCTAGAGACACGGATTGCATACGGGAAGTCCGCCTCATCAGGGATAACAGGCTCAATTGATTTCTCGGCGAGAGCACCGTGACCAATTTCACGACGATTGAAACCACCCATACGGCCAGTTTCGCCAACGCTGAATGGAGGGAAGTGATAGTGAAGAATGAAACGCTTCGTGTCTTCGCCACCTGCGTAGTTGTCGAGATACTGACGCTCATCGGCTGGAGCCAGAGTCGTAATCGCAAGAGCTTGAGTCTCACCACGGGCGAAAAGAGCTGAACCGTGTGTGCGAGGCATCAAGTCGATTTCACCACTGAGCGGGCGAATCGTATCGACGTCGCGTCCGTCACAGCGAACTCCCTTGTCGAGAATGCTGATGCGGAAAGCCTTCTTCTGAAGATAGTCGAACGCCTGAGACATCGCGAAATCGTTTGCGTCAGGATTCTTTTCGAGAATCGCCGCATCCACTTCCTTGCGGAGAGCACCTACAGCGTTTCCGCGCTCAACCTTGCTTGGCTGATTGATGGCATCCTCGATGCGATCACCTGCGACTTCATAAGCAATCTCAAGAAGCTCGTCCTGAACCTCCATGAGAACTGGCGTGCGCTTCTCTTTTCCTGCACGGCGAGCAAGCTCTTCCTGTGCATCGAGAATTGGCTGGATTGCATTTTGAGCGAACTGGAAAGCTTCCTTCAGCTTCTCGTCAGGAACCTCATCAGCACCACCCTCAATCATGATAACCTTGTCGCGAAGACCGGCGTATACGAGATCAAGCGTACTTTCTTCGCGCTGCTCGAAAGTAGGGTTGGCAATGAATTCACCATTCACCAGGCCAACACGAACCGCACCGATAGGGCCGGCGAACGGGATGTCGGAAACCACAAGCGCAGCCGAAGCTCCATTCATGCTGAGAATGTCAGAGTCATGCACACCATCTGCGCTGAGCAGTTGGGATACGACCTGAGTATCACAAAGATACCCTTTAGGGAAAAGCGGACGCAAAGGGCGATCCGTCATCCGGCAGGTAAGGATTTCTTTCTCTGTAGGACGTCCTTCACGCTTGAAGTAGCCTCCAGGGAAACGACCAGCTGCGGCTGCCTTCTCTTTGTATTCCACAGAGAGAGGGAACCAGTCCTGGCCTTCGCGGACCTTAGTCTGAGAAACGGCGGTCACCATGACCACTGTGTCTCCGACCTGAACGGTCACGGCTCCGTCGGCAAGCTTACCCATCTTGCCGGTTTCGATTTTCATGTCATGCGCGCCTACTTGGCACGTGATGCTTTCAATACTCATTTTTCTTATACTTGTAGTTGGAAATTAATACGCAAGCGACTCTAAATCAGGGATTTATATCAACCTGATAGATTCTATTCACGAGATACGGTCTGTTTAGACAGTGTTTTACTTGCCCTAATCATCCCCTCGATGAGAATCGGGTGGAATCAGGATAAAGAAAAAGCGCCAAAAACCGACGCTTTCAACCCTTCAACTATCGGCGGAGGCCGAGGGCAGCGAGAACTTTTTCATATCGCTCGTGATCTGTGCGAGCAAGATAATCAAGAAGCTTTCTACGACGAGCCACGAGACGTAGAAGTCCGCGGCGCGAAGAAAGATCCTTTTTGTTGTCTGACATGTGGTCAGTCAAATGAGTGATACGATCCGTGAGACGCGCGATTTGCACATCTGCACTTCCAGTATCACCCTCGTGAAGCCGAAGTCCGGCCAATGTGTCTGTAGATTCACTCATTTGTAGACAAGAGCAGCATCACCTTGATGCCATTGTTTGTTTTTAACCATCTATGATAGGAGCGCGCATTAAACCATGATTCGACCCTGATGCAATGGAAAATATGGCAAAGCCAAAGCTTTTTCCGCAAAAAACGCGAGGACGATTTCCACTTCCCTTCGTAAACTCTATTAATGGAAGAAGACGATCCGGCCAAAATCCCGGACACCGCACCCGTAATGGTGCTCGGTGAAGCTACCCTGTTCCCCTACAGCTACATGCCACTCTTCCTCTTTGAGCAACGCTACCGCGACATGCTTTCTTCTGCGCTGGAGCGAGACAGGATGTTCTGTCTGGGGCATGCCATACCAGGCATTGATACGGACGAAAGCAACGATCCCATTCATCGCCTGACCACGATCGGACTGATTCGAGCCTGTGTCACTCATCCCGACGGAACCTCCCACCTCATGTTGTCGGGATTGCAGAGAGTCGAGATCCTCGGATTCGAGCAGCATCATCCTTTCCGTATTGCTACCATCATACCCCGACGTTCCCACATCGAAGATCCCGATGAAGCTGCCGAAGCTGCTCTTGAGGTAGTAGACCTTTCCGGAAAACTTTGCGGATATGGAAAGCCGATGTCGGATCAAATGCGCGATCACCTAGCCGGGGTCAGTGATCCGGCTACTATTTCCGATGTTGTCGCCCAGACCTTTCTCCACGATCCGACTGAGCGACAGCAACTCATCGAGATGCTCGATGTCACAGAACGACTCCGCTATCTCGCAGATCGTCTCAGCATGATTCTGGCAAAGGAGTAAAAGGGTTTGTTCAAAGACCCAATAGGGGCAGGAGCAAAACCAAAGAAGATGAAAACTACTCCGTGAGGGTTGTTTTGGCATTGACGGAATTGTTCTCTTACGAAACACTAACGTCACTATGGAACCACATCGCGGAACAACTATTCTCGTCCTTGGAATTCTCGGCATCGTCATTTGTCCCATTTGCGGGATCATTGGCTGGGTCATGGGTAACAAGGATATCCCTAAAATGGAAAGCAACACCATGGACCCGGAGGGTCTTGGCCAAGCTAAGGCCGGCAAGATTTGCGGCATTATCTCAGTAATCCTCTGGGCTTTGGGGATTATCGTTTACATCGGATTCTTCGTTCTCGTCATTGGCACAGCCGCTTCACAGGGCGCATTTGAGGCGATTCCGGCCCAGTAAATTTCGGACAATGCTCCGATTGGAAAAAGTTCCGCGCGCCAGCTTTTTTGAAGGTTGGACGCGCGGATTTTTTTTGGGCCTGCTTGTCTATGTCGGGACGGTTCTGACAGCCTACTTCATCGGGACTCGCACGAACCTTGATATGACGCTGTGCGCGGTGAACCGATTTCTCGGGATACCCTGCCCTCTCTGTGGAGGAACCGCAGCGTCCCTGTCGCTTGCAAGTGGACGATTGTCGGATGCCTTTTTCTCGAACCCACTGGTGAGCCTCGCTCTTCCGATCGCCGGCCTCTGGATTCTCACCTGGATCTGCCTGGGCTATCGGGCCGCGATTTCGATTCCGAAACCGATCCTACTTCCGCTTGGATTACTTCTCATCGTCGCGAACTGGGCCTATGTCATTTCGACTCATCAGTGATATGCGACGCCTTCTCCCGCTTTCCGCCCTCTTACTTGCTGCTTTCACAGCCGAAGGCCGAGACAAGGCCGTTCAGGTGATTGTCCCTTTCGCGCCCGGAGGAGGCAGCGACACGCTTGCCCGGGTCTTCACCCGTGCCATCAACCAGGAAAAGCTGTCCGACGTGCCCTGGGTCGTCGTAAATATCCCTGGAGCCGGGGGAACCATTGGGAGTCGGCGGGCGAGGAAAGCTCCTGCAGATGGCTCGAACCTGCTGTTTCTTCATGACGGCATCATCACCGCAAAGCACGCGGAACGAACGCTCTACGGTCCGGAAGATTTCACCCCGATCGCAGCGACAGGTTCGGTTGGCATGGTCATCTGCGTTTCGGAAAAGTCTCCCTACTCTGATCTGGGTTCGTTACTCGACCAAGCCGCGAAAAACCCGGATACCATCACCTTCGCTGCGAACATCGGAGCTCCGAGTTACTACATGGCCCGGATCCTTGAACACACGCATGGCAGCGCGGCATTTCGCTATGTGCAATCAGGTGGAGGAGCGACTCGCTTTGCCGACCTCAGCGGCGGCCACATGGTTGCGAGCGCGTTTTCGGTCTCCGAATACATGTCCTTCCAGAGCGGAGGCCTGCGCGCTCTCGCATTTCTCGGAGAAAATCGACACCCGGCCATGCCGAAAATCCCCACCGCAGCCGAATCGGGACTTGAAGTCACCTACGATAATCTCCAAGGCTGGTGGATGCCGGAAGGCGCCGATCCAGCATTGGCTGAGGACTTCGCGAACACCTTATCTGCAGCGATGAATCTGGAGAGTGTGCAGAAAATTTTCTCAGAACAGCAGATCGATCAAGTCTTTCTGGATGGCGATGGTCTGCGCGACGCCATGGTTCAGAAGGAAAGCAACCTTCGATCCCTTTCCGTTATCTCCGAAGGGACAAAGCTTCCGAATCTCTTGATACCGATTGCCATCACGCTCCTTGTCGGACTCGTAATTGCCGGAATCGGAGGTTGGATTCAATCCCGGGAACTTCCAAGCGAATCCAAAATGGGAGCAAAAGACTTCTTCCCTACCGCGATCGTTGTCGCTGCCTACCTGCTGCTTCTGCAATTCCTCGACGGATGGTTCCTTCCGCTGAGCGTCGCCTTTCTCTTCGTCTCTTTCCTCATGCATTTCGAAAGACGTGATCTTGCCAAATCAGTGCTCACCGCCGTGCTGGTTCCGCTCGTCCTGTTCCTCTTCCTCAGCACCCTGCTCAGCTATCGACTACCATGAGTTCGCTCTCTGATCTACTCCCCCTCACGCCATGGATCGTTCTGGGTGTCTCCGCCGGAATGCTTGTGGGGGCTGTACCTGGACTGACTGGCGCGATGGTGATCGCTCTCGTCGTGCCTCTCACTTTCTCGATGGAGGAATCATCTGCCTTGGCCTTACTTGTCTCGCTCTACACTGGGTCCGTCAGCGGTGGGCTCATTTCGGCGACCTTGCTGAAAATTCCGGGGACACCGGCTGCGATGATCACTCTCCTCGACGCTCACCCGATGACGGAAGCAGGTCGGCCCGGACGAGCACTCGGACTGGGGATTGGGGCTTCGTTTATTGGTGGGATGCTTTCCGGCCTTGCCTTGCTCTTTCTCGCAGGGCCACTTGCCGAGTGGTCCGTAAAGCTCAGCAAGTTCGACCTTTTCGCTCTCACCGCGATGGCGATGGTTTTCATCATTTCAGTGGCAGAGCCAGGGCGAATTGGATTGGGAAAAGGTCTCATCTCGGGAGCCCTAGGCTGCCTCGTAGCCCTCCCCGGGCCTCATCCGGCAACAGGCGAAGTCCGCTACACTTTCGGACTTGCTGAGTTAAATGATGGATTCAATCTGCTGCCTGTCCTGATCGGACTGTTCGCTCTCAGCCAGGCCTTTCTTGATTTGGCGACGCGTTCTCCTGCAAAGGCGAATCCACTTTCCGCAAAGGTCGACCGGGTCCGGGTCAGCCTGAAGGATTGGATCGCCCAACTAGGAAATTTGATCCGCTCCAGCGCAATCGGAACCTTCATTGGTATCCTGCCAGGGATCGGCGCGAACATTGGCTCGACCATTGCCTATGGCGTCGCTCGCCATTCCTCGAAAGAACCCGAGGAATTTGGCAAAGGATCGGAGGAAGGATTAGTAGCTTCTGAATCGGCGAACAACGCAACCGTTGGCGGCGCTCTCATCCCCCTGATTTCGCTGGGCATTCCCGGCAGTGTCGTTGATGCAATTTTGCTCGGTGCCTTCATTCTGCATGGCCTTCAGCCGGGGCCATTGCTTTTCCAGAATCATCCCGGGACGGTATATTCGCTCATCACCGCCTACCTGGTATCGAATGTCGTGATGGTGATCCTGATGCTTTCGTCGGCCCGCTGGATCGCAAAACTCGCTGGCATCAACCGACAGCGCCTCGCACCGTGCATCCTCGTCTGCAGTGTTGTCGGCGCCTACTGCATCGGAAATCGAATGTTCGACGTCTGGGTCATGGTGGCCTTCGGGCTGCTCGGTATCCTTCTGTTGAAAGGTCGGGTTCCCATGGCACCATTCGTAATCGGCTTTGTTCTCACCCCTATCGCCGAGAAGAACCTCGCCGGAGGGCTCATGAAAAGCGGCGGGAGCTACGCGCCGCTTTTTCAGTCTCCGTTCTCAGTAATCTGCCTGGTTGCTGCAAGTATTCTCCTCTTCTTCAGCCTGAGAAATGCAAAAAGCTCGAACATCGGCTGATGTTCGAGCTCTTAAAATGAGATTGCGCTTCGATCTACTGATCGAACTGGGCATCGAACACGATGTTCGATGCTGGAAAATCGACTTTCTTAACAAACTCAGCTGACTCGGATGCACCGGCCTCGCGGTCCATGGCACCGTCTTCCCACTCAACGGAAAGTGGACCTTTGTATTCGATGTCGTTAAGAGCACGAATGATCTTCTCAAAGTTGATGTTGCCACGCCCGACAGACTTGAAGTCCCAGAAGCGCTTGCGGTCGTGGAAATCTACGTGACCGCCGAAAACACCTGCATCGACAGGATGGTCAGACCAACTCACGTCCTTCATGTGTACGTGGTTGATGCGATCAGAGAATCGGTAGATGAATTCCACGTAGTCAACGCCCTGGTAGCCGAGGTGGCTCGGGTCATAGTTGAATCCGAAGCTCGGATGATGGTCGATCGCCTCCAAGGCAGTCTCGGCAGAAGCGATGTCGAATGCGATCTCGGTCGGGTGAACTTCAAGAGCAAACTTGATACCGTTCTCTTGAAACGTATCCATGATCGGACCAAATCGGTCCGCAAAATCCTTGAAGCCCCCTTCGATTTGTCCCGGAAGGACAGGAGGGAAAGAATAGAGCAAATGCCAGATAGATGATCCGGTAAATCCGTTCACGACACTCACACCGAACTCTTTCGCAGCAACCGCAGTTCTCTTCAGTTCCTCCGCAGCGCGCTGGCGAACGCCTTCGGGATCACCATCGCCCCAGACATACTCGGGAAGAATCTGCTTGTGACGCTCGTCAATCAAATCGCAAACGGCCTGACCGACAAGGTGGCTCGAAATCGCGTAGCACTTCATGTCGTGCTTATCGAGAAGCTCGCGCTTCGCCTTGCAGTAGTCGGCGTCCGCTTTATCAACTTCAAAGTGATCTCCCCAGCAGCCGAGTTCAACGCCTCCGTAGCCCATTTCCTTGGCCTTAGTGATGATGGTCTCGCAGTCGAGGTCGGCCCATTGGCCGGTGAATAGTGTTACAGGTCTTCCCATTGCGTTGCAGAATCAGTTTGTGGTTCGTTTAAAATTCCCGGCGCCGCGACAGTCTTGGCATCAGCACACGGAAACCGATTACCTAGCGTTTCCGGGAGAGAGTTTCAAGTTTTCAGTTACCCATTTTCCCCCTCGGAAACGCCAGTCCTTCGATTTCCCTACTCTGAAAATCCTTTCTGCCCAGACAAACCAGCCGACAAGCCCTCAAAGCAAAAAAGCCCCGCATCTCTCCGAAGCTTTTGCATGATGAAAAAGTTGAGTCAGCTCTCGCTTAGAATGTCGCGGTCGCACCGATGTGGAAACGACCGGACTCATCCGCGATGACATTCTCGGTGAATACTGGATAACCGTAATCAACGCGGAACTTGAACCAATCGCTGTAGTTCCAGCGAAGACCTAGACCAACAGAACCAATCTGAAAGCTAGTAGGCTCAAGAGGAAGAAGATCGACGTTGCTCAAGTTGGCTGCGTCGAAGAAACCGAGGAAGCGGAGGCTATCAGTCTCATTCTCCCAGTCGAAGATGCGCCCCATCGAAAGCTCAGGAGTGTAAAGTTCGAACGTACCCCAGAAGCCCTCGTCGCCGCGGGCAACGCGCTGGTCAAAACCACGAACGGTGTCATAACCGCCAGCACCGAGTTGCTCGGAAGGCTGGAGGTTTCCATTGGCGGTTTGGCCCTGCAATCTGAAGCGAGCGGACCAGTCTTCGCGAAGGCGTTGCTGATGCTCAATTCCGGCAATGGCATAGAAGTATTCAGAGCTCGAACCAGCGCGTGACTGCTGGAATACAAAGTCACTGTTGTGATGGTTGAAGCTACCAGGTGACCAAACACCTCGAACGTCAAACTGGGTTACACCGCGGTTCCATTGGAAGGTTTCCTGATAGCCCAAGCTGAACTGGAAGATTTCGACACGTGAACCGAACAACTGAAGGTTGGCGGAGTTCTGCAAGTCGATGAATTCGAGATTGTTTCCGTTGGACTTCCAGTCAAAGCCGAAGTCCATCTCGCGCTGGCGATTTGCCTTGGCATCAAGTTGGATACCGTAACGAGCACTCAACTGAACGTTGTCGCCCTCGGAATCGAGAAAGTTTGCGCCACCCTGTGGGATAGGATCAGAATCGATATCCACGTAAGAAGCAAGAACGGTAACCCAGTGTCTCCACGGAAGAGTGTGGGTGTAGACGAGCGAATTCGCGCGGATATGCTCGAAGTCAAGATCTCCCGTATACTGGTAGCTGATCGAACGGTTCGGACCGAAGATGTCACCGAAGTTAAATCCAAAAATGATCCGGTCTTCACCGAGGAAATCTGTTCCCGAATTTTCGTATCCAGTGTAGA
Organism: Verrucomicrobiales bacterium; assembly: GCA_022424805.1. Classification (GTDB taxonomy): domain Bacteria; phylum Verrucomicrobiota; class Verrucomicrobiia; order Verrucomicrobiales; family DEV007; genus Arctic95D-9. Next base: position 269 of record JAKMGR010000038.1, on the reverse strand, counting down.
ACCAGTTTGCACGGTCCTTGTAGCTCTTCAGAATCACGTCCGTGGTTCCAAATTCAAAACCTGGTGCGTAAACCATGTCGATCTTTCGGTAAGGTGAGCGGTTAACCCAGGACAGGTCACGGAGGATGTCAGTGGAACGAATCACCTCGCCCTTCTGCAAACGCATTTGAGAGCGAATGAATTCCTCGGTGTCGGCGTCAACGCCCTCTACTCGGATTCGAGCGAGATTTGATTCGATCACAACTAGTTGGACAACTCCGGACGTAATG
>JAKMGR010000474.1 GCA_022424805.1 Verrucomicrobiales bacterium | reverse complement strand
GTGGGTTTCGCTTTCTGAACTGCTCGACCCGCATCCCTGTGCTGCATTGCCTCCGTCGGCGACAGAATCTCTCGACGTCGTAAATGAAAACGATGAGATGATCGACACGAGACCGCGCGGCGAGATTCACGAAAAGGGTCTTCTCCATCGAGCGGTTCACATCTTTCTCCTGAACCGAAAGGGCAATGAGATATATCTGCAAAAGCGATCTCATTTGAAGGACACTCATGCGGGCAAATGGGATAGCAGCGCATCAGGTCATGTGGATCCCGGTGAAAGCTACTACGAATGTGCGCTCCGGGAAATGTGGGAGGAAGTCTGGGTAAAGCCGAAGGATGAGGTCAAGCGTGTCGCTCGAATCGAGGCTTCAGCTGATACTGATCAGGAATTCATTGAGGTGTTCGTCGCTGAAGCGAAAGGAAGTATTCGCGTGCATGGGAAAGAGGTCGACTGTGGTCGCTTTTTCCCAGTCGAAGTGGTTGAGCGTTGGATTGAAGATCGACCGCAGGATTTTGCGACAGGATTTCGAACGTGCTTCAGAGCTTGGCGGGAGGGGTGATTTCATGACGAGCGGATTTAAACATGTGGTCTCACTTTTTCTCCTTCTGTCATTTGCCAAAGTTGGAGCGACAGATGATGCGGCAGCCCGCGAGCTCATCGTCAGCCATTCGGATGAGATCGGAGTGCTCCAGCTTTATCGTATGAAGGAAGATGGATCGGATCGAACGCAACTGACTCAATCGGAGCATGGAGCTCGAATGCCTGCCATTTCACCGGATGCAAAAAGGATCGTCTACGTCGAGCAGATTAATTACGGACTTGTTTTGCGTCTTTCAGCAATTGATGGAAAAGACGCTAGGTCTTTGACCGAAACTGGACGGAATCTGGTTCCATCCTGGTTGCCCGATTCCAAACATGTCGTCTGGATGAAAACGAAGGGTGGTAAAGACCCGAGCCATGACAGCGAAATTCACCTCATGAATACAGAGACGGGAGAATCGCGAAGGCTTTTCACCGATCCCGAGCAGCTTCAATTCAGCAATGCGATGCCGGTGGTTTCTCCCACAGGTGATCAGATTGCATTTGTTTCGAACCGTAGCGGGCACATGCGAATCTGGGTGAGTCGTCTTGATGGGAGTGAAGCGCGAATCGTTTCGCCTCCCGAGTCTGATATCCATGAAGAACTGAAGCTCCCAATCGAGCAAAAGGTGCCCGCGTGGTCACCGGATGGGAAGTGGATTGCCCACTGGGAAGGTGTGGAAATGGTTTACATGAGCAAGTTCACCGGAGTGGAGAATCGGGAGCGCGATCAGAAGATTGCAGCTACTTTTCACGTATGGGTCGCCAGAGCTGACGGTTCGAACCGCCGAAAATCAGGGCGAGGTGATGACCCCACCTGGTCTCCGGATGGCTTTGTCACGCGAGCTTTTCCGGATCAAAAACGTGGAGGTCCCAAGATCATGGTCGAGATGAAGGACGAGCCAAAGGAATTGCCGCTCGTTCCACCAAGACGACACTTTGGAAGGTTTGACTGGATTCCTGATCCCTAGAAATTATGCCCAACCCCATTCGCCCCTGGTATTGGCCGGAGAAAGGACAACCGGAACGCACGGAGCCTTTCACTTGGATTGTAGACGGAGTCATCGCGGCTTCGTGGTGGCCAGATCCGTATGTGTTTGAAATCTACGAAGAGAAAAATGTCCGGGCGATCGTCAATTGCTGCGAGTTCGATAATCGCCAGGATGTGCCGAGTCAGTTTTCCTACTATCACATCAACGTTCCGGACTATGGAGTTCCAACCGAATCGCAGATCGAGACCTTTGTCGATTTGATGGATGATCACCACCAAAAGAACGAAGCTGTCGTTGTCCATTGTGTCGCGGGTTGCGGGCGTACCGGTCAGTTCATTATCGCGTGGTGTGCCAAGGCTGGATTTATCCCTGAAGGCAAGAATCCCGTCGATTGGATCCGGGAGCGAAGAAGGTGCTGCCTGGAAACAGGTGCGCAGCTGGAGTGCGCGAGGAGACTGACGAAGCAATATCGAAAGTCGTAGATTAGGCCGGAATCTTGAGAGTATCGAGATGGTCCCGGATCAATCGTCTCTCCGATTCATGAAATCGATGAAATGGCGCGGCCATGAAGTCATCACACAAACCGAGTATCGAGAGCGCACACTTGATTCCCTTGATGATCGCCGAGCCATGCTGGCCGACAGTGTAGAGCGATTGCGACAATGCGAGGACCTGGCAGCTTAACTCCCGGGATTTCTCTATATCTCCAGCGGCGGCTGCTTCATACAGATCCACATAGAGCCGAGGGTGAAGATTTGCTCCACCATTGACCCCGCCATGACCGCCCAGTAATACGGTTTCAGCAAGCAGTTCTTCCGGACCAACTAGGAGCGACCAGTCCGGTCGACGTTCTTCGGCAAGGCGTTGCATTTTTCGGAAGTAGACGAGATCACCGGAGCTGTCTTTCAGCCCGATGATCGAATCCTGCTCCATCGCCCATGTCACCAAGTCTCCGGAGAAAGAGGTCTTTATCAGGGGTGGCATATTGTAGAGCATCAGGGGGAGGGGGAGCTCGGGAAGTAATTGCTCAATGTATTCGCGCAGTTCCGGTTGGCCGGCCGGAAAGTAGAAGGGGGCGGAGGTGACAACGGCTTCGACACCGCTATCCGCTGCGTGCCTGGCAAGGTGCGCTGACTCGACAAGGGAGGTGTCTGTAATTCCAACAAGAACCGGGATTCGACCGTCGACGATTCGGCAGGTTTCCTCAATGACTTCGCGTCGAAGGCGATAGCTCAAGCTGGGCGCTTCACCGGTGGTTCCAAGCGCGAAGATCCCTGCGACGCCGCCATCGATCATTCGCTCGATGAGTCGCTCGAGTCCCTCGCAGTCTAGCGTATCCCGCTCCATCAGCGGGGTAATCATGGGTGGAATGATGCCCGTGTATTTAGGTGTCATACGCTTTCTTTAGGAGAAGAAACCAGTCGACTCACAAGCAAGCCAACGAGGAAAATCGTGAGCGTGCCTACGACGATAGTGAGATTGCCGTGGAGTGCAGGGCGGATTGATTCCGGTAGCCAGGGCGCGCTCATCCAGAAAATCAGGAGGACTCCAATCGACACTGCGGTTACGGCGGCGACGTTGTGAGCTTTCTTGACGATGAGGCCGAGCAGGAAGAGACCGAGGATGCCGCCCGAGAAGATGGATGAGATTTTCCACCAGGCGTCGAGCGCACTCTGGACGCGCGTCATGGCGAGAGCTGCTCCTGTTCCAATGATGCCAAAAGCAATTGTCGCACCGTGCAGCACCTTCATTCCTGTGGCCTCGGATGGTTCCGAATTGCTGAAGCGTTTCACAATATCACACCAGGTCAGAGTCGCAGATCCGTTTAGTGAGGAGTCGACCGAGCTCATCGCTGCAGCGAGGACCGCAGCAATGAGGATTCCGGTAATGCCGGTTGGCAATTCCGTTGCGATGAAGTGGGGGAAAACCTTGTCGCCTTTTCCAATCGTATCGAGGAGCAGATCAGGCTGTGCCTCGTAAAAGGCAAAGAGTCCCGTTCCCACGAGGAAGAGG
>JAKMGR010000445.1 GCA_022424805.1 Verrucomicrobiales bacterium | reverse complement strand
ACGACTCGCTGCCACCAGGCTTTCTCGTTTGGATCTCGGCGAGCGCGGTCATCGAAGGGGAGGGGCGTCCGTTTCCAAACCGTCTCGAAGGCAGCGTCGAGCCTCTCTGGGGCACTGGAAATGCCATGCCTCGCGGCGACCGTTGAATAGGACACGCCAACTGGCTCGGCGAGATGGATCAGGGTGCCTGCGGCATCGTAGGTAATGGCTTGAATATTTGTTGTTCTCATACCTTGATTTCTGCCTTGCCAACAGGCTGCCAAGCCCCTATGTTCAAAACTCCTACAATCTTGGGATCGGGCATGTAAATGTCCAAAGAATGTAAGTGGGCTTGTCCCGCTTTTTTTTGTCTCAATATCAAAGGGCCTGTTGGAAATATGACAAACGAACTGCTAGCACTTTTCGAATACTACGAGAAGGAGAAAGGTATCAAACGCGAAACGATGGTGGAAGCTCTCGAGACGGCACTCTTGTCGGCCTCGAAAAAGAGCATTGGCCCCGCTCGCGATCTCCGTATTCACATCGATCCAGACAAGGGTGATATCAAAGCCTTTGCCACTCTTCTCGTAAAAGACCGGGTCGAAAGTCCCTACGACGAAATCGACGTCTTCACTGCCCGACGTCTCCAACCGGGCATTGACGTGGAAGACGAACTTGAGGTCGACATCACTCCTGCCAACTTCGGTCGTATCGCGGCTCAGACTGCGAAGCAAACTATGATGCAGCGTCTTCGGCAGGCGGAGAAGGAAATGATTTACGACGAGTTCAAGGATCGTGCCGGCGACATCGTCAGTGGAACGGTTCGCCGTTTCGAGCGTGGTGACGTTTTCGTCGATCTTGGAAAGTTCGAGGGCATCATGCGCCAGCGCGAACGTGTTTCCACGGAGGACTACAATGTCGGTGATCGCATTCGCTCTTACGTTGTAGCCGTAGAGAACGGATCCCGTGGACCCGAGATCGTTCTTTCCCGCAGTCATCCCAATTTCGTTCGTCGTCTTTTCGAATCTGAGGTCAGCGAGATTGCTGATCGCACGGTGGAAATTCGTTCCCTCGCTCGCGAGGCCGGATACCGCACCAAAGTTGCCGTTTACAGTGCTGACGAAAAGGTCGACCCAGTCGGCGCCTGTGTTGGACTTCGCGGAGCACGTGTGAAGAATATTGTTCGCGAGCTCAACAACGAGAAAGTCGACATCATTCGCTGGAGTGACGACATCAAGGCATTTGTCTCGGAGGCTCTCAAGCCAGCGGAGATCAAGTCGATCGAGGTCAACGAAGAGGAAGAGTCCGTCACCGTTCGCGTTGACGAAGAAGAACTTTCCAAAGCGATCGGTCGTCGTGGCCAGAACGCTCGCCTTACCGCTCGTCTTATTGGGTGGGACGTGCAGGTCAAGAAAGACGAGTCCGCTCACGAAGCTTTCGAGGCACAAGTAACTCAGGCTGCCGCGGGAATTGCCGAGTCTGCAGGTATTGAAATGGAGATCGCCGAGAACCTGGTTCGCGGTGGTATCAACAGCATCGATGTCCTCCTCGCGTGTGACGAAGTCGACATCGCTGAAGCGCTCGACATTTCTGTTGAGGAAGGAAAGGTTATTATCGAAAAAGCACAGGCCGCTACCGGCGGTGGTGAGAGCGACGACGCCGCTGATGCGGAAGAAGCTCCAGCCGCAGATGGCAGTGATTCCGCGGAAGAGGAAAGCAGCGACTCGGATGACTCGGATGACTCGGATGACAGCGATGAGTCCAGCGACTCTGACGAGGAGGAAGAGAAGGAATAATTTCCTTTCGTTTTCCCCTTGAGTCTGCCTGTTTCTCAATTTGACAAGACTTGCACTGGTTACAGACTATTTCATCTCCCGTTAATCCTCTCAGACACGACCCGACCCTCTTATGCCCGGCAAGAAATCCAGCGATCACAACGCTTCCAAGCCTGAAGACAATTCCAAAACTCTGGATGAGAAAAAGGCCGAAGCGTTGAGTCTCTTCGAGGACGATGAGAAGAAGAGCGCACGCAAAGGTATGGGGCCTGACGTCGAGGAGGGCTCGGTTTACGGTCACCTTGGAAAAAGGGAAGTAATGCCGTCCAAGCCTGCCGACAAAGTCGAAGGCGGCGATGAGAATGAGGATAAGGACGGTCCCTCGATAGAGGAGATCGGCGATCAGAAGATTATTCACATCAAGCCGCCCATCATTGTCAAGGAGTTGGCAAAGATGATGGAAATCAAGCCATTGATGCTCATCAAGGACCTCATGGAAATGGAGGTTTTTGCCAATCTGAATCAGGCGATCGAGCCCGATGTAGCTTCTCAGCTATGCGAGAAACACGGATTTGTATTTGAAAAAGAAAAGCGCGAAAAAGGCGCAGGAGTTCATAAGGTTGAAGAGGTTATAGAAGTTCCTGAAGAGGAGGATATCGAAGAGGTTGAGGAGGACAAGCTTACGATTCGTCCTCCTGTCGTGACCTTCATGGGACACGTGGACCACGGGAAAACTTCTCTGCTTGATGCCTACCGTGGATCTCGCGTCGTTTCTGGCGAAGCTGGCGGAATCACCCAGCACGTTGGCGCTTACCAGGTTACCCGTGGTGATCAGGTTGTGACCTTTATCGACACGCCCGGTCACGCTGCATTCTCGGAGATGCGTGCGCGGGGAGCGAACGTCACCGACATCGTCGTGCTTGTCGTTGCTGCCGATGACGGCCTCATGCCAACAACTTTTGAAGCGATTGACCACGCTCGCGCAGCGGGTGTGACGATTATCGTTGCGATCAATAAAGTCGACCTGGCTCGCGCCGATGTGAACAAGGTCAAAGGTCAGTTGCAGGAAAACGATCTTGCTCCGGAAGACTGGGGTGGAGAAACGATCTGTGTCGAAGTTTCTGCAACCGAAGGGACGGGACTGGATGATCTTTTTGAGTCCATTCATCTTCAGGCAGAGATTCTTGAGCTGAAAGCCAATCCGGAAGGAGCCGCTCGCGGAACGGTAATCGAGGCGCGCACGGAACCCGGCAAGGGACCGACTGCGACTTTGGTGATCCAGAGCGGGTCTCTTGATGTGGGAGATGCCTTCATTTGTGGAAATCAGTACGGCAAGGTTAAAGCGTTGATCAATGATACGGGGGAACGAGTCAGAACTGCTGGTCCTGCGACTCCGATTGAAGTAGTCGGCTACTCCGGCGTTCCCAATGTCGGCGACGAATTCATCGAGATGGAGTCCGAGCGCAAAGCGAAGAAGCTTGGCGAAGAGCGCCGCGATGAAATGCGGAAAGAGAAACTCGCTCCGCAGCAGAAATCAGCTCTCGAAACACTCTTTTCCAACATCGAGTCCGGCAAAAAGACGAAGCTCAAGCTCATCATCAAAGCTGATGTGCAGGGTTCATTGCAGGCGATCGAGAAATCTCTCAACGAAATCGCCTCCGACAAAGTGGCAGTGGACATTCTTCGGCAGGGAGCAGGCCCCGTTACCGAGGCTGACATTCTTCTTGCCAGCGCCTCTGACGCAGTCGTAATCGGTTTCAATACCAAAGTTGAAGCCAAGGCACAGCCCATCGTGAAACGCGAGGGAGTGCAGGTAAAGCTTTTCTCCATTATCTACGAACTCATCGACCAAGTGAAAGAAGCTATGCTTGGCTTGCTTGATCCAGAGACCCGCGAGAACGTGATCGGCCACGCCGAAGTAAAGGAAGTCTTCAGGCTTTCCTCTGGGAAAGTTGGCGGCTGCATGGTCACCAATGGTCGCGTCGCTCGGACGGCACGCGCACGCGTTCTTCGCGACAAGGTGCCAATTTACGACGGAGGATTCTCCACGCTTCGTCGATTCAAAGATGATGTGAAAGAGGTCAAAAACGGTCTCGAATGCGGAATCAAGCTCGGTAAGTTCAATGACTACCAGAAAGGTGACATCATCGAATGTTACGAGCTGGAGAAGTTGGAGCAGTCACTGTAGCGAGTAGAGCTAGCGATATAGGATCTCAGCGTTTGGATATTGGGTGGCCTGAGTAGAGGATCCAGAATCCAAGATCAAAATATGTCCCAGCGAATTGCCAGAGTGAACGAACTTCTCAAGCGCGAGATCAGTTCGTGCATTGAAAAGAACTTCGAATTTCCCGATGTTCTCGTCACAATCCATGATGTCGATACGGCTGCGGATCTCAAGGCCGCCAAGGTTTACCTTGGTGTGATCGGTTCGCAGATGCAGACCGAAGAGGTGTTGATGAAGCTCGAGAAAAAGCGGGGTTTTATTCAGAACACAGTGATGAAGCGAGTCGTGTTGCGGAACACGCCGCAGTTGAGCTTTCACGCGGACGACTCCGTAGAGCGCGGCGTTCGCGTACTAGATATCCTCGACGAGATCGGCGATGTTGATTTGCCGGAGGGATCGTAGGTTGCTCCGTAAGGCTGCAGTTAGAGCTAACCCTGTCGACTCCGGTATGTAACCCTGTTGAGTCCATGACCTAACCCTGTTAGGTTTTCGGAAATGAGTGATTTTTCCTCCATCATCGAACGGATTGATTTAGCTACCCGGATCCTGGTCTTAAGCCATGACCGGCCTGATGGGGATGCGATCGGGTCGGCGATGGCGACTGCATTGCTGCTCAAAAAGGTGGGGAAGGATGTGGTTGTGATGAATCATGACGAGGTGCCGGAATTGCTAGCCTTCCTCCCGCAAACGGATCGGATTCGGCGTCCGGTTGCCGGAGAAACGATCGATTGCGATCTGCTGTTGGTTCTTGATTCGGCAGGGCGTGATCGCATCGGCCAGGCAGTTTGGGATTCGGTCCCCGAGGGCGTTTTTACGATCAACATCGACCACCACATCAGCAATACGGGGTATGGAGATCTCAATTGTGTGGATAGCACTTCGCCGGCAACGGGCCAGATTCTCTTTCAGTTGGCAGAGGCTGCGGGATGGAAGATTGACCGGGATATCGCGACGCATTTGTATGCGGCGATCTCGACGGATACGGGAAGCTTCTGCTATCCTTCGACCACATCCGAAACAATGCGGATTGGCGGGGCATTGATTGATGCAGGGCTCGACCTGGGGAAAACGAATCAGATGCTCTACGAAAACTACCCTCGTCGGCGGGTCGAGGCGATGCGAATTTTGCTTCAGGACTTGCGTTTTGATTGCGATGGGAAGTGTGCGTCAGTGAAGCTGCCGCTCTCGGTATCCGAGAATTTGGGGCTCCAACTCGGTGACACGGAGGGAGTCATTGATGTGATTCGCGCGATCGACTCTGTCGTGGTAGCGGTTTTCTTCGAGGAACTACCGAATGGGAAAATTCGAGTTAGTTCGCGATCGAAAGATACTGCCCATGGTGTAGGAGAGATTTGTGCGGTGTTTGGTGGCGGGGGACACACCCTTGCTGCAGGGGCGAGGCTTCCTGGTCCAATTGAAAAGGCAGAGGCTCTATTCCTAGAAGAAGTAGCTAATCGATTTGATACTTGAAAAGTCTTGTCTAGAAGTTGGAATTCTGGGAGGGTTCGCTTATGAAGCTTATTCGCTCTCTATTTTTCCTAATAAGCTTTTCGATAGTTCTTGTAGGAAGCCTGGCTGCAAACGATTTTGCTAGTCACCCCTATTTTTCCAAAATCATCGGCGAGTGGCAGGGGAAGGGAACCCTCACTAATTCGGATGGCGAAGATACTGCGATTCAGGAAGACTGGACCGCGAAGGTAAATGACGAAGGTGGTTTCTCGATCGAAGGGGATCGCATCTGGGGCGAGGTTTCACAGCGGTTTCGCTGGGTGTTTTCGGTGAATGCTTCCACGGAACTATACGAGTGTGAGTATTGGCACACCGGAATGGACGAACCAATGCGCTTTCAAGTTTCTCTTTCAGACGATGGAGTGGAACTCAGCGCTCCCGTCGGTGACGGTGAGCTCTCTGTGAAAAACAAATTTAAGAAAGAGAAGCTGATTGGGAAAATTTCCCTCCAAGGTTCTGATGGGCAGGAGAACCTCGCCGGTAAAGTCGTTCATAATAAGCAGGAATAATGCATACCCGCCTGCCTGTTGCATGGAGAAGCCAATGTCCCTGCTGGTATGTTTTTGATACCGGCTGCTATACTTATACTGGGACTGGCATTGGCGGGATCTTTTGCTTACCGAGAAATTTCTCGTTTGTTTTAGGAGTCTGCGCGCGGAGATATTCAGAGGGGTTTTCTGGCTGAATTGGTCGACCCTGGCAAATACACCGTGTAGTTAGTGACGGAGAAGTAGCTCGAGAAAGAAGAACTGCAGGAACCAAGCCTTCCACCCGTTGGTAAGGTGCATGTTCTTGAGGAAGAGAGCGGGGAGGAAATTCCGCTATCGGATTTGTTTACTGCGACCCGGATTGCCGGCGACGAGAGGTCTGTGTCACTAAGTGAATTCCCGGTCAATCAGCCGGAAACCGAAGGAGACGGGAGTCCGGATGCCCATTACGGTGAGTGTGACGCCCTCCAATATGGGAAAAACGCTGCGAGTTGTCATGAGCCTGCGTAACATCGCCCTGATCTCGCTCTCGGTTGCGATTTTTGTTTTCTTCGCCTTTTTGCACCGTCGGCAAAAGATGATCGAGAGCCACTCGGTCGAGTAATTTCGCTCCGACGGAATCGTCGCGAAATTCGTGGACGACCGAAGGGTGAAAATCTACCGTATACTATTCGGTATGAATTTATTTTTTCGCCCCTTTCTTGTGGCTCTCTCCATTCTTGGGTTTTCCCATTCTCTTAGCAATGCCCGGGATGGCGATGCTCCAGCTGCAAAAACGCCAGAAAGCTGGAAAGATCGTCCGGTTGTGATTCGGGTTGAGTCGAGTGATCTCACGGACGGGCGCCGGGTTCGGGAAATTGTCCGAATGGTTGAGCAGGCGGATCAGGAAAAAGCGGGTGCCATGATTCTGGAGTTGGATGTGCGTGGTGATGTCCCGGTCGATTCTCTGGAGCGTGTCCTTGATGCTTTTGCGGAGAGTGAAACGCGGACGGTGACATTTGTGAACTCTTCCGCGACTGGTCCAGGTGCGCTTCTCGCACTGGTTGGCGATGCCATTTACATTCGCGCTTCGGGGATTATTGGTGGGGCTGGCGTTGTCATCGAAGGCGATTCTGACGACGACAAAAAAGATCAGGCCGCGAAACGCGCCGCCGCGCAGAGCCTGTCGGTTCTTCGTGCTCGGGCGAGGAGTCTCGCCAAAGTTAAAGGGCATCGCGCGGCTGTCGTCGAGGCGATGGTCGATGGATCGGAAGAGGTGAAGATCGGTGGGCAAGTGCTCTCTCCGAAAGGTGAAGTGCTCACCCTTACCGCAGACGAAGCGGTTCAGGAAATCGAAGGGAAGAGAGTTCTCGCGAAAGGAACTGCGAAGTCGATCGAGGAGATATCAAAGCTCGAGAAACTGAAGGGAAAAGTTGTAA
>JAKMGR010000406.1 GCA_022424805.1 Verrucomicrobiales bacterium | reverse complement strand
AGATAATATTTCCTGGCAGGATATTCCCCTTAAAGAAATATTCAGGGATCTGGAAAGTGCAGTCGGAAAAGTACTGGATAAGAATGCCAATCATTCTAAAAAAGAGTATATCGAGGATTTTGAGATTACACTTCTTCTTGAAGACGATGTAGTCTACGAACGGAAGAAAAGTTATCATTTTAAAAACAGCTCTATTGAGTCAATAATTTCCACCATATGTGAAGAAAACCAACTACACTCCCGTGGCCATTCCGCTACGGACGAGCAATTTTATATCGTCCCCTTGCACCCAAGTATTTTGATTGGTGCAGGTGACCGCAATCTTTGAGGGTATCGCAAACGGATTCAGTATTGAGAAATTGACGCGGCGATCTTGGTTAATGCATGCAGCCTTGGTAGAACAAGACGATGGAGAATGACAGAACCAGCAATCGGAAATTTGGACTTTTTATGAGTTTTTTAAACCACAACTTCAATTTAAACAGAATCGCCTTTTCGTGGTTCTGCACCTCAAGGCAGACGTTCGACTAAAATAAATTTGACGCATGTTGCATTTGTGCTACATATTAAGTGTGGTGAAACAAGTAGCTACAATCCACGCAAGAATCGATGAAAAAACAAAAGCGGAGTCCGAAAGTATTCTTCGAAAAATCGGAATGACGCCTACTGAAGCAGTTCGTCTTCTGTACCGTCAAATCGCGCTTAGAAAAGAATTTCCTCTGGAATTACGAGTCCCGAATAATTTGACTGCACAGACTCTTGATTTAAGTGACCGAGGTGAAGAGATAGAGTCTTTTGACTCGCTCGAAAGTATGGTTGCTAGCTGGAAAGAGTAATGAAGCTGTCCCAAACCTCTCAATTTAAGAAGGACATTAAGAAACAACTGAGGAAAGGAAAGAATCAGCAGAAGCTTTTAGAAGTTATTGAATTATTACTTTCAGAAAACCCTCTTCCGGAAAAAAATAAGGATCATCCACTGAAAGGAAATTGGAAGGGGCGAAGAGATTGTCACATTGAACCGGATTGGGTACTAATCTACAAGATATCAAAGGATGAATTATTGTTAGAACGAACTGGAACTCACAGTGACTTATTCTAATATCAGATGCAAACAAGACGATGGACATCAACAGATTTAGCTGTGCTAAATCTGTGAGTCATCTCAACGGTTCGCTTTAATGAACTGAAATTATCAATACATGAATCGCTATCACATATCGATCCTGCCATGGGTACTTAGCTTCTTGCTTTGGGGGGGGATCAGCAGTTCGGCTGATGATCGCCTCGCTCACAACGAGATACGCCTGCTTTCTCCGGAGAACGATGCAACTATATATGTGCCACATCCTCATCTCCGCTGGCAGAAGGAAGCCGGCGCGGACATTGAGGACCGGTACCAAGTTCAGATATCCCGCGACGAGGCGTTCCATGCGCTGGTGGTTGATGATTCGCTCGATGTGGTTTCGCGGCTGGTTTGCGCAAAGCCGCTGTCGCCCGGGAAGTATTTTTGGCGCGTTCGCCGGGCGGACCCAAAAGGGTGGTCGAAGGTTTTTTCCTTCACTCGCGGGAAATCTAAAGAGTACCCGATCAAGACGGGGACCACGACTCAAGAGATTGCGGCCGTGATCACCGAAGCTGCCGCCAATGCACCTGCCAGGGTGATCTTCGAGCTGGGGGACTACTCGATCACTGAGATGATTCCACTGCGTAAGGTCAAGGATCTGATCATTGACGGAAACGGCAGCAGTCTAACGCTGAAAGACAGGTTTTTGGATCTCAAGAACTGCGCCGACATCACCGTGTGTAACATGACGGTGAAGCCTGCCCGTGAGGCCAGCACGAACGTCGATGTGTTGGCGGTAGACCCGGCCGCTGGCACACTCACGGTGCAGGTCAAGCCGGGGTTTCCTGAAGACTTCCCCTCCTATTTCAGAGTCGACAAAAAAGGGAATACGATCATGCGCGTCGTTGACGAGGTCAACCGGGGCAGGTCCATTACCGGATGGGGATCTGGCGGTGGGGGCAAGTACCGCATCGAGGTGCTGGGCAATCGTCGTTATCGCATCCACGGTATGCCAGCCGGTAACCTCGAAGAGATCCGTCCGGGGATGACCGCCTATGCGAAGACCTATGCGGGGGGCTTTGGGAAGGCGTATCATGTGACCAGGGTCACGCTCAGCAAGATCAACTTTATGGGGATGGCCGGAACCATTTGGTTGGGGCGGGAAACGAATGCGAACTCCTGTCTCTCCTGCGGATTTCTACCGCGGAGTCCTAAGCACTTTACCGGGGCATCAGGCGTGATCGGCAACGGCAGAATCGGATCGTGGTACGAAGACTGCCGTTTTGAAATGGGCGCAGACGACAACGTCATGGATCACACGTTTCCATGGCCCGTCGACAACATCCAAGGCAATGTCGCCAACCTCAAGGATCCGTGGATGTGGTCGCAGGATATCCGTAAAGGCGAGGAGTTTGTTCTGTGGGACTGCATGAACGGTGAGAAGAGACGGACCACTCGCGTCACCGTCCTGGAGGTCCAGGACGCCGAGGGCAGCCCGATGGTGACCGAAGAGCTGAATTTCCGCGCCCCGCGACGCCTGGTGCTGTCGAAAAACGCGGCGGAGTTGAACCGCGAGTTGGGGCGACCGGAAGGGACCTCGTTCCTGTCTCCGGGCAAGACGTCGTGGAAAGTGTTGGACAGCATGCTGCTCATGCGGTTGTCACATAATAACCAGGACTTTGTTTTTCGCCGCAACGAAGTGACCGGCGGCAGTGCCGGCATGCTTAACAATTCCACGCGCGCCTTGGTTGCCGACAACACTTTTAGGAACCTTCGGGGGTCGGCTGTGCACGCCGGATTTACCCATCATCCCAATCCTCTCCCGGTGGAAGGCTGTGGCTCAAGGGAC
>JAKMGR010000389.1 GCA_022424805.1 Verrucomicrobiales bacterium | reverse complement strand
CGGGGCGCCGGTCCTGCGGGGTTTGAGGGGGTGCAGGAGGCTCCCGGGACAGACATGAGTTGCGGGGGCTAAGAGACTCGTTTTGCCCTGCCGTCAGACCCCCATGAGAACGGCCTTGGAGCGGTCGCGGACAACTTCCATGTAGCTGGCGCGAGCCTCGTCCGAAAGAAGGGAAACTTTTACGATGGCTTCGGCATTGTCGGGAAACGAATCGATAGTATGCAGGATGTTCCTTGCTCGTTCTGGCTTCATTTCGAAGCGGTCAGCAAGTTCGAGAAAGTCGGCTCCCGAGTAGAAGGCGTTCTGCTGAAAGGCTTCGGTCTCGAAGTCATCTGCGAAGAAGTCCAATGCCGTCGAGCTTTCGTTAGGCAGATGCAGCTTCGTGCTGAGGAGATCGTAAGCAGGACTCAGCACAAAGTGGCTGTCCGGCGTAGGGACAAGGGAGAAGTTTTTGAAGTGAGCATCCCCGTTTCCGATGAGGTAGTTGAAGACAATCAACCGAAACAGTTTTTCGATCTCGATGGCGTAGGCTCCACAAAATTGCTTCAGAATCCTACCCAACTCTTCGTAGCTCCCGTCGTACTTGTAGTTTTGTCCGTGGGTTGCTTTGCTGCGGTTGGATAGCTGGCAAAAGTCTTCCTGGGGATATTTCTCACCAGTTGCTGGATTCCGGTCGAAACGCTTTATGATGTAGGCGGGAGAGCTGTCGTTGAAAAAGACGATCCCGTTGGGAGGCACTTCGATTCCGAATACTTGAGCCGCGATCCGCATGGAGAGATGTTCGTTGGCTGGCACTTGCTCCCGGGATTCGAGAGAGGGCATCGACGGGATTGGTTTGAGAATGTATTGCCCGTCGGACTCTGTCGGCACCAACTTGCCGTTCTCAATGCGGACGGAGACTTTTTCCTGGACTCCGGAAATAGAGATCCGGTCCGAGTGATCGACTCGGAACTGGTGGAATGCGGGTAGATCGAAATCGAGCATCGGGGAAACCTTGCGATTGTCCCACAGATTGGTGACAGCACCTCGGCTCCACGGTTGTCCGCGGGTTTCCCGCAACGTGCTGAGACAGCGGTTTTCGGGATAAGGGAGATCACTCATGCTTTCTCCTCGACAGGTTCCACAGTGACATTTCCGATGACGTCTGCCGAAGCGGTTTGCAGGAGGAAGCCGAAGGTGTCTTCCTCATCAATCTTGTACTTCCGGGACTGCATGGCCCGGAGCGAGCCCTCTGACAGGAGACCCTCAAAGAACGCGAAGAGAAGGGCAGCTTCGAAAGGCTCCGACTGAAGGGGGAGTGTGAGACTTACCGCTGCGGCATCTTCACGAGCCAGGTATTCAGGTTCGTAGGAAAATCGAAATCCTTCAGGAGTTTCCTCAATCCGCCCGGTCCGGACTCCGCTGACCCTGACAATTCCTGCTCTCATGAGGTGGTCTCATCTCCAGAAGGAGAGGGGGGCTTGGGTGTGCGGGTAACCAGTTGAATTTCGAGGCCCATCACATCGCAAAGTCTCGAAAGAACTTCGAGGGTGGGGTTTCCCTTTCCGGATTCCAGGTCGCTCAAGGTATGGACCGACAAGCCGCTAAGATCGGCGAGATCACTTTGGGTAATCTTCGCAAGCTTCCGACGATCACGGAGGACTTGACCGAGTTCCTGAGGCTTCATTTTTTGCGGATTAATAAATTCACTGTAGTGAATATTCGAGCGAAATTCACCTCTCGTCAACCATATAATCACAAAAGTATTCATTTTGATGAATGCTTTGATGATTTCCCCTCAAGGACAGGTCACTCTCAGCGAGAAAGTTCACTAAGATGAATATTGCTACTATAGGAAATGGAAGGAAAAGGACGGTGGAACTCGTCGGCAGAAGCTCAGATCAAGTTGCATCGCCCCAAGCCAAATGGTAATGACCGTTTCGAAAAATGCGATTTTATGTAGATCAGTGGGTCAAAAGCGGTGCCGTCCAACTGGGGTTTCAACTAAAGTGCCTGTTCGGAAGTTTGCAGTATGCGAAAGAAGTAAAGGCCTACAGAGAAAGCCTTTCCCGATTGGA
>JAKMGR010000385.1 GCA_022424805.1 Verrucomicrobiales bacterium | reverse complement strand
ATCGGATCGGCAAGTGGGCTCTCACACTCGAGAATTACACTATCCTTTGAAGGTAATTATCAGGCAATGCAATCAGTCATGGCAAGGCTTGAAGCTAAAATCCCCACTTTGATTTTGGAGGATCTCGAGATCGTCAGAAATCCATCCAATAATCGGAGCGAGCGAAATATTCTTCTGTTTCGTGTCACCTACATCAATTGGGAAATAGCGGAGTCAGGGCGATGAAAAAGTTATTCTTGTTATTTTTGAGCCGGCTGTTGATCGGAAGCGCTGTATTTTTCGAGGCAGCAGGGGGCGTTCTTGCGCTTGCGCAGGACCGCCCCGATGTTTCCCGCACGGAGCAAGACCGGGACTTAACCGG
This sequence comes from Verrucomicrobiales bacterium, assembly GCA_022424805.1. Lineage (GTDB taxonomy): Bacteria > Verrucomicrobiota > Verrucomicrobiia > Verrucomicrobiales > DEV007 > Arctic95D-9. The sequence goes on along the minus strand of JAKMGR010000385.1, from coordinate 9,787 downwards.
TGAGTTGCGTATGGGGATGATCATTGAAAAAATCGATGGGAACCTTCGAACTGTAGACCCTTTTGGTCTGCCCATGATGCCGGATAAGACCGTTCCTGTTGAAGATCCGGGCGCTACCGAAAAGGAGGAACCTGTAGAAGGAGCGAATGGCCCCGAGCTGAGGGAGTTTGCAATTCGAGCGGCCGAGAAGATTCCCATCACCGGCGTTTATCCAGAGCGCCAAGTGCTTGTCGTCAAGGGACGTCTCATGGAAGCTGGGAAACCGATCGTTGTACGGGTGGAGGATTTGGAGATTACGCTTAAATTCCTGGGCTTGAATGAAGACGGAATTCATTTTCAAGACGTTGATACGGGTGAGGTTGTGGTAAGGCAATACAAAAGGCTTCGGGGGATTCATTCTAGGCGAAAGGAAGAGGTCCCATCGCGGACGAACAAGAAGTCAGGAATCTTTCCTGGCTCTCAGCCTATCCGGGTCGAGTGAACTGGCCCCAGAAAACCGAGCCAGAGGCGAGGTGAAGGACGCAGGCGGTCCGCCGGTGCAGCCCACACGAACGACGCTCATAAGCGTTCCGCGTATTTCCCTAGAAAATTCCTCCGTTCCTCGATTTCAGCCCTTCGCTGGTTCGACAGTTCAGACCACCGGCCGTCGGCTAGAGAGTCGTTTCTCAAACGGTCAAAAGATCTGAGCGCTTCTTTGATGCGATGGTGGAGCTCCGGCTTTGATAGTGAGGGGACAGGGGTATTGTTAAACTCGAGATCCAAGTTCATCATTGCGACCGCGGCGGTGAGCCATGGCTCGGGATCCTCCCCCTCTCTCGCCGCAACTTCCCACACCAGGAATGCCGTCGCCGCGATTTCACTGAAAAGAGTTTCCTCGGGGATGTCGCTCATAGCAGTCAAAAAAAAGTGCAGCGCGTCGTAGGTGGTGTAGTTGGTGGGATCGAGAAGAAATGCCTGGTATAATTTTCTCCTGATATCATTGCGGATGTGCTGTAGATGGGAAGCGGAGAGTGGGACACTGCTGTTACGCGTGGATTTGAGCAGCCGGTAACGCCCCTGCCAGGTGGAAGAGTCAGAGTGGTCTGATCCCTCCAGCCCAATATGCCAGGCCCTATCTACGTCCTTCTCGGAAAAACGTGAAAGCATTTTCCCGTAGCCGGAGCCCCGAATCGCGAAGGGGTTGTATCCAGGCCAATTTGTCGCAGTGCTCGGGGCAGGAACGTTTTTGACCACGAGGGTCCACCCGAGAAAGAAAAAACACACGATGAGTGTTCCCTGAGCGAGGTCCTGTCGTTTCATTGTCTCGCTCGAAAGATGAGAATCGCGACTACCATCGTTACGAGGCCCCAGCCTGCGAAATAGCCGAGGAATTGAGCAAAACCACTAAAAGGAAGCGGTCCCATTTTAAAGACGAGTCGCTCAGTAAGATCAGCAAGGTAAAAGTGAGGGCCCAGCAGATTCAGCAGCTGTCCCGGTGGACTTGATGAGACAAGATACGGTGCCAGATTCCCTTGAAAGAAAAAGCCGAAGCCAAAGTGGCAGGAAACGAGGATCCAGGAAACGGTCGAACTAAATCGCGTTGCCACCGCAAAACCAAGTGTTGCAAGCGGGATCACGATCGTCAGATAGAGGAAGCAACTCTGCAGGTTGAGTATGATCCAGAGTTCCGCTTCTTTTTGGTCGCCGGGGAGAGCTCCTACGACACTTGTTAGGAAGGTGCCGAAGACGAAGAGTATTGCCGGGACGCTGAAACCGATCGTCGAACCCGCTATCAACCGCAATCGCCTGAACCTCGCTGCCTCGCGGGAAAAAGCATAAACGAGAAGTCCGTTCCTTCTCCATTCTTCCCCAGTAGACGCGGCGCTTAGGAAAAGCCAACCAGAGCAGACTGTCCAAAGTAAGATCCACCCCGCCTGAGCGCGTGCGGGCTCCAGCAATGAAGGCTTGAGAGTGGCTGGCACCAGTTGGGGGAGGCAGTATGCCAGAATCGGAAGTCCGGCTGCGAGAAGTATCACGGTCTTGTTAGCAAGAATCGTTGACAGATAGAGACGAGTCAAGAGGGTCATTTTCGGTTTCCACTTCTCTTTCTATGCCACCGCGAAAAATGATTCGCGCAGGGTTGCCCACGATATTTCAGAGGTTCCCGACTTGAACTTTTCAATTTTTCGCTGGTGAATCAACACAACTGAATCTGCGGTGAGGACGGGTTCGTCCGGATGATGTGAGACAAGCCTGCAAACTCTGGAAGCGGGACGCGCCCTCCAGTCGCTGACGATTTGACGTGCCACATAATCTATCCCTGAAATCGGCTCGTCGAGCAGGAGGACGCAGGGATCACCGAGGCCTTCTTCGGCCTCCCTCGCGAGAGTCTCGGCGATGGCAAGAACGATCTTTTGCTTATTTCCCCGCGAGAGGGCCCCATACTTCTTGTCAAAGGGGATCTCAAGGATTTCGGACAGCTTGAACGCTCTTTGCAAAGCTTGTTTCGGAAGGAATGCGCGCAAAATCGAAGAAAGACACAGATCTCTGTTGAAGCTGAGATCGTCGCAAAAGTAGTGAATAGCACCTCGCACAGTCGGAGAGAGATTCAGGGGGGGGAGCAATCCCGCGAGAGTCGCCAGCAAGGTGGTTTTGCCTCCACCGTTTTTCGCCAACAGAAAGTGATGGCCGGCACCAAGTTGGAGAGTCTCGGAGGTTCTTGCAACGCTGCGACCTTTCTTCCGGTAACCGATTTCAAATCCTGCTGGTAGAATGACGAATTCATCAGAACAGTCCTCACTGCTGTCCACATTGGATGGTGTTTTCGATTCCTCTTTCGCGATCATGGAGAAAAATTGTGGTCAACCTCACGGTTTCGATTCGGGAGAGGAAAGTTCCCTCCAAACCAGTTCAGGCAGGCCGGAAAATACGAGCAGGAGAAATGCAGTGACAAGAAGTATCCATAGAACCGTGATTGTGAAGGAATGATTCGTGCCGAAGAGTTTGGCGGGGAACCCTTCTCTGTCGCCGACGCGAGAGGCGTAGGTGATATTTTCCCGCTTAAATATTTCAGTCAGTCGATGAATATCCTCATCGGATTTCGCTTCAAATTGATAGGTGTATTGTCCTCCGCTATGCGGGTCTGCTTCGCTTGTTTCCGTCCCGGGCGGGAGGCTTCGCGGAAGGGTATTGGTGTAAAAAAACGTTCGGTAAACGAATTTTTTCTGAAGCCAGCGATCCAGTCTGGTTTGTTGCATCATAGGTTTCCGGTGAATGATCGATTAAAGACCCTGGCCGCTCATCATTTTCGGTCCCATCAGGAAGATGGGGAGGAAAGATCCACCGAATACGAGGGTGATGAGCAGGCCCGCAAGAACAAGGACAAGGAAGTTTACGATCTGCGTGAAATCATCAATCACCTGATCGACCTCTTCTTCATACATAGTGGATAGAAGGCGCAACTGTTCGTCAAGGGAGGAGGAACGTTCCCCGATTGAAATGAGATGGGCCACCTGCGCATCGCACGATGTAAATTTTCGGATTGCTTCGGAGAACGGAAGTCCAGTTTCGAGATAACGCTTACCAGCAGTCCGGACTTCGTCGTACATCGGGGTGCCTTCTAGAGAGAGGGAGGAAATGTCGACTGCCTTGGCGAGGTTTATGCCGTTCGAGTAGAGCATTTCCAGCGATCCCACGAAAAGGAGTTGCCGTAGTCCCATGACAAGTTTGCGAAGGAGTTTCCACCTTCCCATGAGGAAAAATACGACCGCGGAACGAATGCGTTCGATGAAGAGAAATGAGGATACCGTCATGACGAGGAGCGTCACGAAGGGAATCCATATTTTTTGGGTGACATGGCTGATCTGAAACAGCGCCGCGGAAATTGGATCCGGTTCCTGACCGATATCCATGATGATACTTTCAATTTGCGGAATAACCCGGAGCTGTGAAAAGACAAATAATAGAATTAATGCGAAAATAATGATTCCGGGGAGAAGGGTTGCCTTGCGCATCCGTTTGCGAAATTCCGACTCCTTCTTCAGGCGGTCGCCAATAGACTGAAAAGCGCGAGCGAGCTGACCTGAATCCGCGCCCGCCTTTATGAGAGAGAGGACCTTGACATCGAAACGGCCCGTCTTTTCGAACGCTTTTTCAATTGGGATTCCAGCACGCAGATGCTCGTTGATTTCGGCGGTCGTTGATCGCACAAGCGCCGATGGGTGACTTCCTCCATAATAAGAGAGGGAATCCGAAGTATTGATGTTTGCCCGCAACATCGAGGATAGACTGCGGCAAAGTTTGATTAACTCCTTCTCGGGAAACCGGGAGCTTAACTGGATACCCAAAAATGGTCTTGGTGAATCCGGTGAATCCGACGAGGAAGAAGACGCTTCCTGACCGGACTGTTTGCGGGCATCGAGAGCGGCCCGGGCCGCCGATTCACCTGTGTTTCGGTTTTTCATTCTGCTGAGGAGAGATCGATTGACTTTCTCAGTGCTTCGAGATCTGTCTTTCCTTCGCGAAGGAGATCAAGGCCGCATTCCCGCAACGAAGGCAGCTCCCCGGAGCTTCTGACTTTTTTCTCGAGCTCGTAAGGCGTTAATTCTCCTTTTGAGAGCTGGTCGGACCATTCGGGAGTTATGGGGATGATTTCAAGAATTGCCGTTCTGCCGAGGTAGCCACGACCGTTGCACTCCGCGCAGCCCTCCGGTTTGCGGGCAAACACCCTGTGGTTGCGAAGATCGTCCGGAAGATGAAATTTTCGGATATCCCGCTCGAGAAGGCGATCTCTGCTCACCCGACATGACCGGCAAAGCAACTTGATTAGTCTCTGGGCGCAAGCTGCCTTGAGAGTCTGGGCAATCTTCCATCGTTCGATACCGAGTTGCTCGAACCGTTCGATGATCTGCGAGGCTCTGGGAGTATGAATCGTCGTCAAAACCTTATGGCCGGTTATCGCTGCTTCGATCGCAAGCTCAGCTGAATCCAGATCCCGCACCTCGCCCATCAGGATGATGTCGGGGTCGCTTCTCATGAAGCTGGTGATCATTGGCTTGAACTCATTGGGACGTATATCGCAGTGCATCACCCCGGGGATTTCGTCTTCTACCGGGTTTTCTAACGTGAGAATATTCTCTTCGGGACGATTCAGTTCCCGCAACATCGCGTTCAGCGTAGTCGACTTCCCCGAGCCGGTAGGGCCAGACATGACAATGATACCGGCGGGAATCGACATGACCCGTTCTAATTCGAAAAGGGTAGCTGGGTCGAAGCTTAGAGATCCGACACCGAGTTTTGCCTCGAAATGCGCCTTATCGAGAATTCGCATTGTGATATGGAAACCGCGATAGGTGCGGTGCCGCTCGAATCTGATATCAATCGTCCGGTTGAGATAGACGACTCCGAAGCGACCGGAGATTCCCGGGCGCTTGACGCGTTCTTCCGGGGCGATACCCATCAAGTTAAGGATGAATGCATCGATGCGATTCTTGAGTTTGATCGGGATAGGCTTCTTTTCCCTCATGTCCCCATCAATCCGATAACTGAAGGTGACATCGTCGATACCGCACTTGATGTGAACGTCGGATGCACGCTCCCGAATCGCGTCCGATAAGATTTTGGCAACAAGACGTGCGAGAGGTTCCTCATGCTCCGCACTGACGTCGAAGTATCGTACCGACTCGGATTGTTCCTCAACCTCAATTGACTCGAGTTCCCGGTTCGAAGGGCCCATAGCCCCGGATACCGTCTCGATTACTTGGATGATCTCCGCATAGGGCACGAGGATCGGTTGTGGCTCGAGGCCGGGAAAGCGTGTCGATACCGCATCTTCACCGGTCGTATCCCAAGGATTTGCTATTGCAAAGTAGAGCCGGGAATCATCTCTCGAAACTGGAACGAAGAGCCCTCTGTTCAAGAGTGCCGGGTCGAAAGCTTCGAGTAGCGCTTGGTCTGTAAAGTCTCGTATCCGTTCTAAAAAAGGGATTTCACAAATTTTCGCAATAGCTCCTAAAACCCGAAGGTTCGATGCACCTGCCAATACCTCGTCCTGATCCTCGTAAAATCCTTCCGGCGCAAGACCGGTGAGTTCATCGGCGATTCGACTGACCGTCGCCGCATTGACAGGGAAGTTCAGATCGAAGTTCATGAAGCAAAGTGGCGTCGACAAATGCGCTTCCACTGTTCAATCCCTGTTCTTGTCGGGATGAATACCGGAGCGGGTGCTTCCAACGACAGGAAACGCGTTAAAAGGGCGGTTTCGGCATGACTTGTCAGAATCGGATTTGCGGATGTAAGAACAGCGAAGCTGCCTTCGGAAGCCTGGATAACAGGAACCCGAATGAGTCGGCAAAACTCTGCAACTTCAGCTTCGATCGTATAGAATTCGATCGGAATCGGCATACGATCGGCAAAGTCGAGATAGGGGAGTCGTCTCTTTACTGATGCACTCAAAAGGTCGAGAATCTCTCCCACTTTGCCAGTGAAGGCGGAGGGGTTTCGCTCGATGGAAAATTCAAGGAAATCGGGTGGCGAATCATCCGGTCGGCTCGTATTCACGAGGTAGTGATATTCTCGGAGGCGTGACGTGTCCGGATAATCGGGGGCAAGGACGTGCTCGGTTTCAGTAGCGACATTGCTCAATACCTCCTTGTAGGCTTCCAGTGCTTTCCAAGAAGGCTCGTTACCTTTGGCACCTGCACTTGATTGTCCGCAATTCCTGGAATCTTCGTCATCCGCAGCTGTCTCCCGAGGAATCGTTGTGCTCATTTTTTGTTCCGGAAGAGGCGATCCAGTAAAGGAATTTTTTCGGTTCGATTCTCAGGTCCGGGGAATTCATTGGAGTACTCGGGCCTGAGAATATTGTCGGAAGTGACTGGGGTAGCCCGGGGAAGATTTGAATTTGGAGATGGTGGAACCCCGCGATCCGGGTGCATCGGATCTGGAAAAGCAAAGTTGTCAGGAAGAATGTGCCCCTGGTAGATGTCATTCGCGACGGCATCAGATTGTTCAGTTTCACTCGGTCGGTAGAGGCGGGGAGTAACGATAAAGACCAGACTGGTATGAGCTTTCTGGTGGTCGGAATTCTTGAACAGATGACGAAGTCCGGGAATACCCCCGAAGATTGGCACTTTGGAACCACCTTCAGTGCCGATTTGTTCGTAGAATCCACCAATCAGAAGGGAATGTCCGTCAGGGATTCTGGCCATTGTCGTGACCGAGGACTCGTTGACCCGGGGATAACGATTTCCCGAAGGGCTTGCTACGTATTCCACAACCTGAGCCGACCTTGGCCGAAGTGACATCCGAATCGTCCCGTCAGGTAAAATTGTCGGTGTCACTGCGAGGGTTACACCCACTTCCCTGGTGGTCGCCGGATCCCCGCTTGAATCTTCTTCGTCGATTTTGTAGCGGACCTCCTCCGACGAGTTTTGACCGGCAGTCGTCTCGCTTACGGTGGAGGTGATAATCGGAATTCGATCAACGACGGAGATCAAGCCCTCCTCGTTATCCTCCGTTATGAGAGTGGGACTCGATTCCTGCTCAGCTATGCCAGCGGTATTAAGGGCGCGTATCACGGCGCTAACTTGTATGGGTGAGAGGACCAGGTTTCCTCCTTCGCTATTTTCTCCCGCTCCACCCGCCGAGGAAAAGTTTCGCGTCACCTGGACAAGGTCAGCTCCGTTTCCGTTAGTGGCGGTGGTCACGACCGAAGTCGCACTATCGAGTTCCGGCAACCCGAACAGGGCGTTCAGTCCGGAAGAGGCGGTGATGCCAATTCCGCTATCGGCCCCCAGGACGGAAGACCAGTCGACTCCAACCGAATTGCGGGCCGATGTGGAAATCCGAACGATTCTCGTTTCAATAGCCACTTGGTCTTTCGGCCGATCAATCTTGTCGAGAAATTCGAGAATATGCGCCAGTTTATCCTCACTGTCCGAAATAATCAGACTATTGGTCTTACCCTCGAATTCAACTATTCCCATACCCGGGGTCAGGAATGGCTGCAAGATGAGCTTTGTTTGTTCTATGTCGTCCGGGCGCAGGTATTGCAGTTGATAGTGACTGATCTCCTGAGGCACTCGCGAGGCCTGCGACTGGTCAAATGCGTAGACGGTGCGCCCCTTTTGGTGAATCGTCAGCCCATACATGAGGCCAAGTTCCTCGATCTGCGAGAGTGAATCTTCGCCGATGAGTTCCCCGGTTACGAGGAACTCCTCTCCATCAAGGCTGGAGTTATGAAAATATTGGAGGTCACCCATTCGTGCTAGGTGTTGGAAAACATCATTGAGCGGAGCCTTCTCCAGCCAGAGGCCCGATCCGGTTGCCTCGAAGACTGCCGCGCCTTCATCTCCAGACGGATTGTCGGCTGTGGATGCTGGCGAGTTGCTTTGCTGGGCGACTGAATTTTGAGCGAGCAGGAGCTGCTTCGGAATAATAGAGGAATTCTCGGCCGCGAGATTGTCGATCGAGCTGTCAGTATTGGCTTCCGGTTCAGCGGAGGTGGGATCCTGCAGTGGATTTGGCTCCGAGGATGGGGGAGAAGGACCTTTCGCGCTCCGGTTTGGTCCCGACGTTTCCGTCTGAACCCCGGGAGCGACCTCGTGGACGCTGGCTGAAGTTTCACTCAGTCCCGGGTCGGCTGAAGCGTCATGCTCGCTCTCGGGCATGGTCTGGAGCCGTGGGGGGTCAGGCGGGATAGGCTCAGGTGATGCGCTGATCGTGAGGGGGGACTCTGAGCCGTTGAGAAACTCGGCAGGTTCATCGACACTTTCGCGGGAAGCATTCAAATCGCCGCCCGTACTGCCGAGTTTTTCCCAACCGAGAAGTCCAACGATGAGGAGCAGAGAAATTGTGGTCGCCACTTGCCAAAAACCAGACAGTCGCGCGACCACAGCATTCCTCCTTTTCTGGGCAGAAAAGACTGCTTTGTTAGATATCGGGCCACGTCTCATCTACGATCTTGCAAGCCCTCAAATTAAGACCACGCGGTCACTGTCGTCAAGGTCTAATGGGTCTCAGTATGTGAGTCCTATCAATTCAATCGGAGTCGAAAATTCAGCTTTTCAAGTGTTTCCTTCACTCCGATCTTCTGCTGTATGGACTCGGAAAATGTGAGCCTCGAAGAACGACAGATAGCGATTGCCGACGAGGCTATCAGTGAACTCACGCGGGAACCGATCATCGACTTCGGATGGGAGAAAGCCCGGGAAAACAACTATCGGAGGACGATTGCGCTAAGGGGAGATGGACCATTTGAGCTGTCCTTCATGGTCGACGTGGCGGTCTTTTCGAATGATGACCCGGATTATCTCGACTTCGACGTCGATGATTCGGAGTTTGGCGAGATCGATCTTCTGAAGCATCGGCTCCCGGATATAATTTGGGACGACTTTTTGGCTAGTGAGCTCCTCTATTGGTTTGAGGATTCTGTCTATGATGCACTCACGGATGGCGAGAATATTCGATTTGCTGATGAACGAGTTCAGAAAGTCTTCGAACCTGTCTTTCTTGAGTTTGAGCAATCTTAGAAATAGCCTTTCATTTGACCAGTTTTACTGAGTGGCACTCTTGTGACTTGCACCCCCCTCAAACCCCGCAGGACCGGCGCCCAGCTATGGTGGTGGTCGTTAATGCAAGTAATATGCAGTAAAGCGTTGCAGTGCGCTCCTAAATGGGAGATTGCCCGGATAGGACCCAAAAACCTATTCACTCGCCGCTAGAATAGTAACATCCTAGTAACGCAAATTCCTACCGAAGGGGCGCGCTTTCGTAACTCGTTGATAAAGAAAGAGCCATTTGTCGGACT
>JAKMGR010000383.1 GCA_022424805.1 Verrucomicrobiales bacterium | reverse complement strand
CTCGTGCTGCGCACGAAAATCGGGGAATTCACCTTGCTCCATACTTTTGACTCCGGATTTCACACCGAGCGGGATCTTCTCCGTTCTGGTGCCGATCTCTCAGCCGACATCTGGATTCGCGGACAGCATGTCGAGTCCCCTTCCGGTTCGCCCGAGTTTCTGGACGCGATCAATCCGAAAATTGTCATCAGCAGCCATTCCAAATTTCCCGCCTCTCAAAGGGTCCTGGACGCGTTTCGAGATCTCCTGGAAGAGCGAAAGACACGCCTGATCACAACGGACGAAACCGGGGTCGTTACCATGACCTTCTTCCATGACCGAGTCGATCTCTACTCCCATCGCTTGAAGCGCTACCTCCAGCCCCTGCCGATTCGATAATATTTTTTACAAACTCTCTAAGAAAACGAGCCTGTCCCCCGTCTTTCTCCCAGCGAATCTGTAGTCGACCCAGAGTCAATTCCGCGTTACAATGTGTTTATCAGGAACTGAAACGGAGATTGATAACCTATTATCCCGGAATAAAAAATACCGCCCGATCATGCATACACAGATCGAAAAGACCTCACTGCTTTTGCTTGCCGCAGGAATCATTGTATCCCTGACAACAAGCTGCACTAGCACATCGAACCACTCCGCTTTTTCCCAGTCGAACATTCAGGCTGTAAATCGCATCGCGAAGGAGACCGAACCGTCAAACGCCTCCGATTCGATCCCGGCCACGGCCAACGATCTCAAACCCGCAGAAGAACCAGCTCCGCAACCGGAGAAACCCGCCGAGACGAAGCCAGCTTTTACTCTCGCCTCCGTCCCACTCACCTCTGTAGAAAGCCAACCAACCAATCAGGTAATGATGGTTCGGACTACAGCATACAGTCATCTTCAGTCTGACAGCCTCCCCTACGGTCGCCTCAGCGCCGCTGGTAACACTCTTCAATACGGTGATCGCGTTCGCAGTGCTGCGGCAGACTGGTCCAAGTTTCCGATGGGCACGCGCTTCGTGATTGAGGGGCTCCCATACGAATACGTCGTCGACGATTACGGAAGCGCTCTCACCGGCACGAAGACCATCGACATCTACAAGCCAAACCTCGCCGGAATCCGCCAGTGGGGTGCGAGAAATGTTCCCATTCGCGTCATCGAGTGGGGATCATTCGAAAAAAGCCGCAAGATTCTCGACGGTCGCAAGCACGTCCGTCATGCTCATCATGTTCGCAAGATGCTCAGCGACATCGAAAAGCGCGGCGAGTCCGGCTTCATGAAGAAAAGCACTGACACCAGTGCTTGATCCGATTGGCCTCGTTTCCAGAGCCCTTTGCAATGACCAAGGCGGAGCGCGCCGCGCACATTCTCACGCGACTGGAGGAATTGTATCCGGAGACTCCGATCCCTCTCGATCACAAGGATCCCTACACCCTGCTCATTGCCGTTTTGCTCTCCGCCCAGTGCACCGACGAGCGCGTCAACAAAATTACACCGGCCCTTTTCAAGCGAGCCGACACGCCGCAAAAAATGAGCGCCGTCCCAGTCGAGGAAATTCGCGAGATCATCAAGCCCTGCGGCCTTTCCCCTCGCAAGTCAGTTGCCATTTCCGAGCTTTCGAAGATCCTCGTTGAAAAATATGGGGGCAGCGTCCCCGAGGACTTCGAAGCCCTTGAGGAGCTCCCCGGAGTCGGTCACAAAACGGCATCCGTTGTCATGAGCCAGGCCTTCGGCGTCCCTACTTTCCCGGTCGACACCCACATCCATCGTCTCGCGCAGAGATGGAAAATGACGAACGGAAAAAACGTCGTCCAAACCGAAAAAGATCTAAAGCGCGTCTTCCCAATAGAACTCTGGAACAAGCTCCATCTTCAGATCATCTTTTACGGTCGCGAATACTGCACCGCTCGCGGATGTGATGGGACAGTTTGTCCGATTTGCACCGAGTTGTTTCCCGAACGCAAGCGCGGCGTGAAGACGACAAAGTGAGGGAGAGGACTTCCAATCTCATTTGCACTATCGCACTTCATAGTTACGGTGCGACAAATCGAAATGCTGCATTTTCCCATGAGCGAAAACATCAATAAAATCGTCGTGGCCTACTCCGGTGGGCTGGATACTTCCGTCCTTCTGACATGGCTGCGTGACACCTACCAGGCCGAGGTCATCGCCTATTGTGCCGATGTCGGTCAGCAGGAGGAGCTCGACGGTCTCGAAGAGAAAGCCCTCAATACCGGTGCGTCGAAGTGCATCATCGATGATCTCAAAGACACCTTTGCCGCTGACTTCATCTTTCCCATGATTCAGGCTGGTGCGATTTACGAAGGCCAGTATCTTCTCGGAACCTCGATCGCACGCCCCTGCATTTCTGAAGGAATGGTTCGCGTCGCACGGGAAAACGGAGCCGATGCCATCGCCCACGGGGCAACCGGAAAAGGCAACGACCAGGTCCGCTTTGAACTTTCCACTGCCTCGCTCGCGCCCGATATTGAGATGATCGCTCCCTGGCGTCAGCAGCGCTTTCGTGATCAATTCCCCGGCCGCGCCGAAATGATCGACTACGCAGCCGAGCACAACATCCCTGTTCAGGCTTCTGCCAAAAAGTCCTACTCAATGGACCGGAACCTTCTTCACATCAGCTTTGAAAGCGGTGTCCTCGAAGATCCCTGGTATGACGCAACCGGAGACGCCGACCGCGATATGTATGTGC
>JAKMGR010000361.1 GCA_022424805.1 Verrucomicrobiales bacterium | reverse complement strand
CTTTGGAAGCGGCATGAAACTCTCGATGTCGCCGTAATCGAGTGGCGGATGCCGGAAGATGCCGATTGCCTTCCGTTTCCCTTTGATCGAATCGCCACTGAAGACGTGGCTCAAAAAGGTATCATCGGCGTGGGTCGCGAGATTTGCATTCCCTGTTACCCGATTAAGATCGAGGCTAACCCAAGCGGTTGGCCTCTTCTTCGACGAGGGACGATCGCAAGTCACCCGCTGACTCCGTTGAAGAGCGCTCAAACCTTCCTCGTCGACTCCTCTAGTTTCGGGGGCGAAAGCGGAGCTCCCGTCGTTGCCTGGGAAGGGAAAGATGTCCTCGTTGTCGGAGTGATTATCGGAATGCAGAGACAAACCGATCGGACAAAAACTCCGCTGGAAGAGCGAATCTCCCACTTGCCTCTAGGACTCGGAATTGCTGTGCAGTCGCCGTATTTGCGAGGGCTATTGGAGTAGAAGTGGCGATCTTCAGGACGCCAGGACCCTACTTCACCTGCCCCGTCCCGAACGCTAGATACTTGTAGCTGCAGAGCTCTTCGAGAGCCATGGGTCCGCGGGCGTGGAGCTTGTCGGTGCTGATTCCGATCTCGGCCCCGAATCCGAATTCTCCGCCATCGGCGAAGCGAGTTGAAGCATTCCAGAATACGCAGGCGGAATCAATTTCGAGTAAAAATTTGTCAGCAGCCGCTTCGTCCCCTGTCACGATACTGTCGGTGTGATGGGAGCCGTATTCGTTGATGTGGGCGATCGCGCTGTCAAGGTCGTCGACGATCTTCACAGCGAGGGTGAGATCAAGATATTCAGTCGTCCAATCGCTTTCACTAGCGGGAATTACAGTATCGAGATCGGCGAGTTTGCGGAACTCTTCATCGCCGCGGAGTTCCACACCTTTCGCGGAGAGCGTCTCGGCGATAGTGGGGGAGAACTCGGCTGCGACATCCTTGTGAATGAGCAGGGTTTCCAGCGCATTGCAGACCGAAGGTTTCTGGCACTTGGAATTGATTGTGATCGCCTCGGCCATGTCGAGATCGGCAGCCTTATCGACGTAGACGTGGCAGATGCCGTCGTAGTGTTTGATGACAGGCATGCGAGCCATTGCAACGACGGCGTTGATCAGTCCGGCGCCACCACGAGGAATGATGAGGTCGAGCCACTGATCCATTTCGCACATGTGCTGGACGCTCTCGCGATCGGTGAAGGGGATTAGCTGGATCGCATGATCGGGAAGCCCGGCTTTTTTTCCACCCTCATCGAGTGCTGTCGCAATGGCGCGGTTTGAATGAATCGCTTCTTTTCCGCCACGAAGAATTGTGGCGTTTCCGGTTTTGAAGCAGAGAGCGGCTGCGTCTGCAGTGACGTTGGGGCGGCTTTCAAAAATGATCCCGATTGTACCGATCGGGGTGCGCTTCTTCACGAGACGAATGCCGTTGGGACGAGTCCAGTCCTTTATGATTCCTCTGGTTGGGTCGTGCAGCTCGGCGACTTCGCGGATTCCATCGGCAATGGCTGCGACGCGATCGCTATCAAGACGCAGACGGTCTTTCATCGCATCGGTGAGTCCGAGTTCGTCAGCAGCATCGAGGTCTTTTTCGTTCGCTTCGAGAATGGTAGATTCGTTTGCAACGATACCATCGGCCATCGCGAGAAGGATATCATTTTTGTGCTCAGTCGTCAGGGTAGTGAGAGCGTGGGCGGCGGCGCGAGCCTGCTTGCCCATGGTAAAAACCTGATTGCGGATATCTTCGGATGTCATGGTGAAGAGTGGGGTGAAAAGTTCAGGATTTAGCGGGTAGAAATCGGGTTCCAATGCCTTCGCTGTCAACAAGCTCGGAGAGTTGCTCAGGATTGTGACCGCTGGCGATAACGGTTTCGACGCCATGGGAGACAGCTTCTTTCACGGCTTGAAGTTTACTGGTCATTCCACCGACGGAGAGTTCGCCTTTTTCATCGCGGGCAAAGTCGAGCACGCTGTCGACGTCATCGACGAGTGGAATAATATCGTTTTCTGAAGTCGCGTCTGGACCGCAGAGACCCGGAACGCTGGTCAGCAAAATGAGAAGGTCGGCTTCGATGAGGCGTGCGAGAATAGAGGAAAGGATGTCGTTGTCGCCGACTTTCAACTCAAAGACCGATACGGAGTCGTTTTCGTTGATGATGGGGATAACCTGCCGATGTGGGAGCAGAGCCGAAAGGGTGGCAAGCACATTGGCGCTGCGGTCCTCGTCCCGGAGATCATCGTGGGTGACGAGAAGTTGGGCGATCGCTAGTCCATGGTGGCCGAACTGGCTTTCGTAAAGATGCATGAGCCGGGCCTGTCCAGCGGCGGCACAGGCTTGCAGAACATTGGTTTCGTCAGGTCGGGCATTCAGTCCAAGAGTGGAAAGCCCCGCGCCGACGGCTCCGGAAGTGACCATGACGACCTCGTGGCCCGCTTTGTTGAGGTCCGCAATCGCCTGAGAAAGCCGAGCGAACATGGCGTGATGAAGCTCACCGCTGGATTCGCGGGTGAGAACTCCGGTGCCAATTTTGATGATGACGCGCTTTCCTGTTCTTTGATCGCTCATGGAATGAATCCCGGGAATCGGGACGTGAAAGGGGGGGACGGTATGGCCACGAGTATGGAGTGTAAAGGCTCGGTTTTTGGCTGCGGTTAGAACTTGCGAATTTCGCCTTGGGGCTTCAACTTACCCGCTCCCAGTCAGGTTTGATTCCCATCGAATCAAATTCTGCTGGAAGCACCCATAGTAAAATGGATATTACGACGGCCTCCGGAGCCGTAGGTCCAGGTTCGATTCCTGGTGGGTGTATTTTTTTGCAAGAAAACAATCTTGCTATTACTCCTACTCTTGATCTTGCTCGTGGCCGAAGATCCGGGTCGAGCAAACGTCTTCAGTCTTCGGCGAAAGAACATGAAGAACTGGATGATAATGATTGTTAGAAATACCGAGCCAAATATTTTCCGGTCAGCGATTTTTTCTCTTTCGCAATCTCTTCCGGTCTGCCTTCGGCTACAATTCCACCGCCGTGTTCCCCACCTCCTGGTCCCATATCAATGACGTAGTCGGAGCATTTGATGACGTCGAGGTTGTGCTCGATGACAATGAGCGTGTTGCCCTGATCCCGAAGGCGGTAGAAAACTTCGAGCAAGGTTGCGATGTCAGAAAAGTGAAGGCCTGTGGTTGGCTCGTCGAGAAGGTAGAGTGTGTTCCCAGTGGATGTTTTTCCGAGCTCGGCAGCGAGCTTGATACGTTGTGCTTCGCCGCCGGAAAGGGTGGTTGCGGACTGCCCGAGTCGAACGTATCCGAGCCCGAC
Organism: Verrucomicrobiales bacterium; assembly: GCA_022424805.1. Classification (GTDB taxonomy): domain Bacteria; phylum Verrucomicrobiota; class Verrucomicrobiia; order Verrucomicrobiales; family DEV007; genus Arctic95D-9. Next base: position 4,478 of record JAKMGR010000361.1, on the reverse strand, counting down.
GTCGCGGAGGGCACGTAGCTGCTGGCTGATTTTCGGGATCTTCTGAAAGAAGGCGAGTGCTTCCTCCACCGTCATTTCGAGAACGTCGGCGATGCTTTTCCCGCGGTATGTGACGTCGAGCGTTTCCCGATTGTAGCGGCGGCCTCCGCAGGTTTCGCAGGTGACGTAGACATCGCTGAGGAAATGCATGTCGATCTTGATCATGCCATCACCCTGACAAGTCTCGCATCGTCCTCCGGTGACGTTGAAACTGAAGCGGCCGGGCTCGTATCCTCGCGCGCGAGAGGTGGGAAGCTGGCTGAAGAGGTCACGGATCGGGCTGAAAACACCGATGTAAGTCGCGGGATTGGATCGCGGACTTCGTCCGATCGGTGTTTGATCGATGACGATGACTTTGTCGATGTGCTCGATGCCCTCAATGAAATCGTGCTCACCGGGTTTGTCCTTGTTGCTGTGAAAATGTCGGAACAGTGCACGGCGCAAGATGGTGTCGACGAGGGTGGATTTTCCACTCCCGGAAAGGCCCGTTACGCAGACGAAATGCCCTAGCGGAAATGCGACGTCGATATTCTTGAGGTTATGCTCCTGAGCTCCTCGAACGATGATTTCCCGATCTTCAAGATCGCTTTCAAAACGCGGGGGGATTTTGATGATTTCCCTTCCCGAAAGCCAGGATCCGGTCGTCGACTTCGGGTCAGTAGCGACTTCTTCGGGAGTTCCCTGAGAAAGAAGCTCTCCGCCCTCCGGTCCTGCGCCCGGCCCGAGATCGAGCAGATGATCGGCGGCGCGGATGGTGTCCTCATCGTGCTCTACGACGATGACGGAGTTTCCTGCATCGCGAAGATTCTTCAACGTTGCGATGAGTTTTTCGTTGTCCGATTGATGAAGCCCAATGCTCGGCTCGTCAAGCACATAGAGAACTCCAGCCAGTCCCGATCCTAGCTGCGTCGCGAGTCGAATGCGTTGGCTCTCTCCGCCGGAAAGAGTTCCACTCTGGCGATCGAGCGAAAGGTAGCCGAGGCCCACGGTTTGAAGAAAAGAGAGCCGCTTTCGAACTTCGCTGATCACTTCCGCTGCATAGGTGGTTTCCAGTTCGGAGAGGACTACGCCATCGATCCAGGCAAGAGCCTTCTCGATGGACAAAGCGGTGAACCCTTCGATGGAAAGCGGCGAATCCTTGTGATTCATCGTCACGGAGAGAATGTCATCCTTGAGCCGTTTTCCCTCGCAGTTGGGACAGGGCTTCGGCGACATGAAGCGTCGAACATTTCGTTTCGTGACTTCGCTTTTTGTCGTGTTGAGCAGTCGGAGCGCTTGGCTGCAGAGGCCTTCGAATTGCTCATCGCCGTAGAGGAGGGCCTTCTTAAAGTCGCGCGGCAGATCGGAGATCGGAGCTTCAACATCGGCGGAGTAGGTTTTAGCGAGATCTGCAATGACCCGCTGGTGAAACCCCTTCCGCTTTTTCGATCCAGTCCACCAGGTCTTGATGGCACCCTGCTCAATGCTTTTCGACGGATCGGGAACCATGAGTTCTCCGTCGGGGACGAGTTGCGTTCCGAGTCCATGGCACGTCGGGCAGGCACCAAGATGGCTGTTAAAGGAAAAGTGTTTTGGTGTCAGCTTGGGAAGACTGAAGCCTGTCTCCGGGTTGGTGAAGCGAAAGGTAAAATCGTGCTGCTCCCACTCTTCGGACTCGGGCTCCTGCACGAGAGTGGAAATGTGATTCTCGGAGAGTTTCTGGGCGATTTCGAGGGAGTCGGCAAGTCGCCCCCGGATGTCCTCTCGAATCACGAGTCGGTCGATTACGATTTCGGCTTTCTTTGCCTTTGGCTTTTCGCCGGCATCTTCGATCTCGATAATTTTGCCGTCGAGCCTGGCGCGCAGAAATCCTTGAGCGCACTGCCTCTCCAGAACTTCAGCTAGTGTTTCTCCCTTCTCCACTTTCAGCGGTGCCAGCAAAATAATTTTAGTCTGCTCCGGGTAGGCCGTGAGAAAATCGACAATATTTTTGATCGAATGTCGAACGAGCGGTGCGCCGGTTGCGGGATCATGTGGTTGGCCGAGTGCGGCGTAGAGAATACGCAGGTAATCGTAAATTTCCGTGGTCGTGGCGATGGTCGATCTCGGATTCGGCTGCGAAGTTCGCTGCTCGATTGCAATGGCAGGCGTGAGGCCCTCGATGAAATCAACTTCAGGCTTTTCCAACTGATCAAGAAACTGGCGCGCGTAAGCAGAGAGCGACTCGACATAGCGTCGCTGCCCTTCGGCATAGAGCGTGTCGAAGGCGAGCGAAGATTTTCCCGATCCGGAAACGCCTGTGACGACGACAAAGCGGTTCCTTGGAATCTCAAGATCGAGATTCTGTAAGTTATGCTGACGTGCGCCCTGGATGCGGATGAACGCTTCTTCGCTCATGTGCGGAGTGTCCGTTGGGATCGCGGAACATGCAAGAAGTGCGTGGTTTCAAGGGCTTGTCGTGGATTGGGAATGGCGTTAGAGTTTTTCTTTTATGTCAGACCGCAAATGGAGAACCATCCGGGACTTGGAAAAGGAACCGTCTGAGGATAACGCTGAGGAATCTGAATTGCTCGTCGAGGGGGATTCTGATTCTGACGCGGAAGGTTCGTCCTACGCATCGGAGCCAATTGAGGTGCAGGACGTCCTGATTGCTTTTCCTTCCTCCGCCACGAACCGTCTCCTGCGGGAATCCTTCGAGAATTTTACTCACTCGCGCGTCGAGACTACGACCGACGCCGTTCGCGCGTTTGAAATGGCTTTGCAGAAGCCCTATCGAGTTTTTCTTTTCGCGTACGAGTTCGAACAGATGGAGGGCACGCTCCTTTATGAGCTGATCTGCAAAGTCTATTCGACCGGCGGCGGACCCAAGAAGATCGCACCAGGGGTGATTTTCATTCGGGAAAACAAGGATGTGACTGTCAGTGAAGACTGGATTCGCGACGCGCGGGTGAAGGATATCATCAGCAAGCCTATTCGGATCGATCGCCTGCTGCGAGCGGTGCGTGGGATATTGGAGATCCACGATCCGACTTCAGGAGAATGATGGGGAAATCACTTCCCCGGCAAATCCCACACCGGTGAAAACTCTTCTCCGTCATTCAGCATTGCGTCGACGATGCGGGACATGAGTTGCAGACCAGGTCCGTCGTCCGGTGATTCGAGCAAGACATCACTGAGAATGGAAGAAGCTTCTCGTAAATGCCCTGATTCGAACTCTTCCAGTGAATTCTGGTAGCGAGCAGCCAATTCGGCCCAGTCCTTGCGAGCACCGGGAGGTTCCAATTCGTAGAGGTGAACAGGAGCCGAAATATTTCGCACACGAACCTGGCAAAGACGACGGCGCGAAAATTCCTGGGGGAGTTGCGCAGCGGTGTGGCCGGTAATGAGTAGCGGGGTCTTGAGAAATTTCGTCGCTCCCTGTACGCGGCTGGCAAGGTTCACAGTTGTTCCGAGAGGGCCGTATTTAAATTTTCGATGCGTTCCGATATTGCCAACGAGTGCCTCGCCCGTATTCACGCCGATTCCGACTTCGGTATCGGCATCGACGACGGGTTTCCATATTTCGTTGAGTAAATCAAGACTCTTCCGAATTTCCATCGCAGCTCGACAGGCGAGCTCGGCGTGATTGGGTTGCTCGTTGGGAGCGCCCCACATCGCCATGAGCTCGTCCCCGGTGTAGTCGACGAGCACGCCACCAAGTTCGATGACACGAGTTGAAAATTCGCCCATGACCCCTCCGAGCCAATCGATTGTTTGGCTAGGGCCAAGGCGTTCGCTGATGGAAGAAAAACCGCGAATGTCGCAGAAAAGGACGCTCACTTCTGCCTGGCGAGCCTGCATCTTCATCGGGTCAGGATTACGAGCTAATTCGCGAGCCAGTTCAGGAGTGAAGTGCTGCTCGAAGACCTTTTCCCGCAGCCGTTTTTTCTCGAGACTGGCGTTCACACGGGCCATCAGAAAAGCAGGACGGATGGGACGGGAGAGGAAATCTTCTGCGCCGATTTCAATACATCGGACGGCATCCTGCTCTTCCTGCAGACCGGTTACGACAATGACTGGAGTGTAGCGGAGCCGCCCCGACATGCGAAGAGATTCGAGCACTTCAAATCCATCCATTTCAGGCATTTCGATGTCGAGAAGGACCGCATCGAATTCAGTGCTCTCCATTTTTTCAATCGCAATGCGACCGTTTTCCGCGAATTCAACTTTGAAACCACACGGTAGAAGGAGGCGATGGAGGATTTCCCGGTTCTCTGGATCATCGTCAGCAACGAGAATTGTGCCGGCCGACTCGCTTGGTTCGCAGGGAATCGTTGCGGCCTCAGGCTGTTCTTCTTTTTCCTCGGCGATGGCAGCAGACCCGGAGACGAGGGAAAGGCATGACTCGAGCACTCCAACAATTTCCCGCGAGCGTTCAATGAAATCCGGCGCGCAGGGTAACATCTGCATCAACTGGATCG
>JAKMGR010000350.1 GCA_022424805.1 Verrucomicrobiales bacterium | reverse complement strand
CGCCTGAGGATTGCGTTTTCTTTCCGAATAGTTTGTTGGCGGCCCGATCACGAGAATTTCCAAAGTTGGCTTCCCGGGCACGAGATCCGGTTTCTTTTGCCGCGTCGGCACCGCGGAATTCCTGTCTCTTCAGGTATTCGGGAGTTCGAAATTCTTTTGTTCTCGCTTCTTTTTTCTTAAATCGTGCCTGCTTTTTCCCGAACTTGCCGTCCAATCCTTTTGCTTCCTGTTCAGCGTAGAGATTGGGTTTGTCAGCCTTGATCTTTCCGTCTTCTCCGATGCTGTAGCCTTTCTCGGCAAATTTGGAACGAATCTTTCCCTGGTCGGACCCGCCGCCTTGCCCGCCCCACATGCCTTCATCAAATGAGATTGTGGAACGCGTCGACTTCACCGTCCGCTTTGTCTCGCATTGGCAGAGAAAAAGCGCGGCTCCAAATGCGCCTAGCAAAAAGCAGGCGCGATGGACAGGAGTTACCATGTGTCGGAATATTCCACCATTTCCCGGCCTTCGGCAAGGGCTGTCCTCCAGTCGCGGAGAAGGGCGACTCTGCCTTCGCTGAGATAGAGATTACGGGTTCGGGGCTCCCATTCATCTATTTTCCCCCATGCTGCATACAGTTCCGGGAGGAGTCGAAGGTCGACGCGGATGGATTTGCGGAAGGCACGTTTGAGAATCGTCTCGGCTTCTGCGAATTCCTTTTTCTCGATGAGGAAACGAACGAAGCGCTCGAGAAAGCGCTGGTGGTTCCATCGGTAGGAAGTGATGCCTTCGTGGTAACGTCGGAAAAGACGCAGGGCGAGATCATGCTCTTCCACCTCTGCAAAAAGACGTGGCAATTCTTGTCGTGTTGTCAGGGTAGGATACCAGTCATCTAATCCGGTTTGGTGAAAAATATCGGACTTGGCTTGGCGCATGAGGAGCTGGTGCACTTCCAGCAAACGTTCACGATCGTCAATTCGATGAAAGAAGGTGACCTGGCGGACGGGTTGGTGACGGAAAAAGTCGACGCCCGGCTTGGCAGAGGCTGAAACGAATGACTTCGCTGCTGCGATCCCATCGGGTCCAAAAGAAGGGAGGGTCTCAAGAATTTTTGCCGCTGTCTCCGGCCCGGCATCGGAAAGAAGGGTCGTTGCTGTCTCTTCGAGCTCATCTCGCAACGCAGCGGTGAGAAGATCGCGGAACCAGTTCGACTTTGGTGGAGCAGAGAGAGAGTGGAGAACATGTTCCAGGGCCTCGCGATCCAGATCTGATTGCAGAAGTTTTTCGGCAAATTCTCCCGCATTGGAATTGAGCGAATACTTAGAGGGAGAAAAGGAAAGCCGGTCGGGCGCATTGGGTTCGTAGAAGAAGCGTAGAAAAAGTTGCTCCCATTCAGCCGCTAGTTCGCCGGGTTCGGTCCCATTGGCGGACTCCATTTCGATGAGCTGCATGGTCATGGCAGTTTGCAGTCGGTCATCTGATGATTTGCGGCGCAGTAGTCGCAGGAGGCTAATCGCTTCGTTCGTACCACCGGCTTCATGGGTAACCCGAATGAGTTTGCGAGTCAGAGAAGTAGGGTGCTGGCCGAGGCTTTCGAGAGCGATGGCGACCAATTCTTCAACAGGATTGTCACCGGCTTCGACGAGTAACTCGGCAGTCAAGGTGATCGCCTCGCGATCCAGCGCAGGTTCGGATCCGTCGAGTGGGATGTCTTTTGCCCACTCGATTGCTTCTTTGAGGCGCCCCTCTTTTTGCAGAGTCCGAGCCCCGAGGAGGAGTTGTCGACTCTCTGATTTCCCGGTATTTTTTAAATGTGTCAGGATGCGCAGAAGTGCATCGTTGTGGCCCATGAATCGATACGCTTCAATTAACGCAGCCCGGTAGGGGATGTGTGCTTTTGTAGTAATGGGCGGTGCGTTTTTGCCGGGGGTGGGCGGCCGGCTCAGCGGGACGAGTCTTTCGAGGTCGCGACTGAGAAGGAGGAACCGAGCGTGCTGCTCGGCGAGATACTCCGACGTGAGTCCGGGTGGTGTTGGAAATTCACGGGCATTGATTTGATTGATCACGGTGAGGGCAGGGCCCGGTTCGAGCGCTTCATTGCAGGCTTCCAGCAGTCCTTGCAGCGGAGCGTAGTCGCGATCGCGAGTCATCGCTTCGGCGCGGTAGACGGGAATGGCTTCGCGGTAATAACCCAGGGACTCGAGAGCTCTCGCGAGTTCAAGGCTGCTATCGGGCTCGAGAAGACTGCGGTCGAGTTGATCCACGAGAGAGTCTCTCTCTTTTCCGCCGAGAACGCGGAGAGCGAGGAGCCGGCGATCGATTTCAAATTTTTCGTATTCCGCGAGAACGGTTTCATCAGCGGGAAGGGGAACATTGTTTCCGCTGAGGGCGGTCAGCAGAGCCGCCCGGTTTTTTGGAGTGATGGGAATGCGCCGCGAGTAGTGACGCAAGATTTGATCCATCACCTGCCAATGCTGGGTCTGGTCATACCGAGCCTCGTCGAGATCCATGGAGTTGGGTCTCATTCCTTCGAGGTGAAGGTTTGTCATTTCACGAAGATGGTTGAGTGCCTTCGGAAATTGATTTTGCACCAAGGCGAGTATGGCCTGTCGCTCGGCCAAATCTCCCTCGGTGAGTCGAGGAAATCCTTTAAGGTCCTCACCGAGTTGCTCGATATATTCGACGCGCTCTCGATCATGAGAGAAGTGTCCGACCCGCTCTGACAAAGCCACCAGAAACGACCTCGGTGAGCGAACTTCCCGTGATTCTCCGAGCAGTCGAATCGCGCTGTCGAGATGTTGAATTCGTTCCGCATTGTGACCTGCCCATCCAGCTGCCTGAGCCACTTCGAGGTGAAAGGATCCTTCTTTTTCGAGTGGGCTTTCGACGAGGATTTCTCCGAGACGAAAAGCAGCTTCATAGTCGCGGTTTTTCCGAAGTTGGGAAAAGAGGTGGCGACCGACAGCCTGGTGAATAGGCAGTTCGTCGAGCACAGCAAATAGCTCAGTTTCTTTTCGCAGTGGATCGCGTTGAGCATCCAGCAAGAGCAGAGCCGCCGCCATCACGACATAGCGAGAACGCGGATGACGGCCGCTGTCTCGCTCAGAGTCCGGTTCCGCCCATTTGATGAGTTTTTCATTGTCTCCCGCGAGCAGTCGGCAATAGGCATGAGAAAGAATTTCGACGTCGGTTTCCGGTTCGGGTAACTCTGCAATGAGGTGGGCCAAACTGTTCCGATCTTCGGCATGACGCGCTGCCCAGAGGCGTTCCTGAAGGGGGAGTGTCTTTTCTAGGCGCGGTTCGAGCCATCGCTTTGCCGTTCCGTTTTTTGCAACAATCTGTCCAGCTTCTTCGATCGCTCGAAGGCGCAGAATATGTTCGGATTTCGGGAGGTAACGAAACTCTGGGTGATTCTGTTGAAAGGCTTCAGCAATGTCGTCTTGCAAATTGCCGCCAAGATACGGATACGATTCGACAGAGAAGATGAAGGGTTCCAGCTCGCGTCCGCTCTCTTTTCGGTATTCTGGATCAAGTGCAGAGAGTTGAATGAGCGGCATTGCACGAGCGATGAGATCATCGGGGTATTCGGCGTCTTTTGTTTGCTCGATAATCTCAGAATGAAGGGCGAGTGCCTCCTCTGATTTTCCGCGTTGCTGCTTCAGCAGGGCAAGGTGGAATTTGGCCTGCAAGTCCCAATTGCGAAGCGCGACCAGTTTGATCATGGCCCGCTCGGCATCGATGTAACTGCCATCTTTCAGATAGTGCTTCGCGAGGTCATTGAGAAAATCCGGGTCGCGTCCGAAACGGCTTTCGAGTCTTTTTCGAAGGAGGGAGGCTTCGCCTACACGAAGATCTTTCTCCAGCATCTCGATCAGTGTCTGCCAGCTCTCGAGACGGCTCCCTTCCTCTCGTGCGAGAAGCTGCCTTCGGTAGTAAATCGCGGACTTCAGATCACCGAGACGGTCGGCAAGCTGGCCCAGTTCGTCGAGCAGGTCTTCGTTTCGACCGGACATATAATAGGCTTTCTTCATCGCCTCGAAAGCCTCACGATCTTCCCCGGCGGCCCGGTAAATACGCGCCAGCGCTTCGGGGTAGAATTTGTCGAAAGGATTCTGCTGAGCGAGATCGCGATACTCGCCAAGAAGCCACTCGAGGAGAAAATGCGAACGGGCCGTCGTTAGTTGGGTGTCGAGTTGCTTGCGGCGCTGGACCGGGTCGCTTTCTTTCTGGAGGAGTTCGAGTTGGGC
>JAKMGR010000339.1 GCA_022424805.1 Verrucomicrobiales bacterium | reverse complement strand
GACCAGCCAAGCCCGTGAATATCGACTTTCCACGATACGTTTTTTTCCTCGGACCATTCGGTTGGTAAAGCGGACTTTGCGATAGTCCCGTTCGCATAAGGGCCACGGAATTCTGGCCACTGGGCGTGGAGGGAAAACGGGCAGAGAACTGCTGCAAGGAGCCAGAGAAATTTCATGCCGGAACGATGGACAAGCTCCGGCTCATGGTCAACGGTGGAAGGGTATCATGACTACTCCAACAAACGATCCTGAATTCATCTCTCTATTGAAGCGAAAGAATCGCTGGCTGAGACTCATGATAGTTTCGGCGTTTATGATTGGTATTCCTCTGCTCGTTGGATTAGGCGGCACAGTCATTCGGATGCGCAGAGCCTTCGATACGATGGGTATGTCTGGAAGTGGCGATCCCGAAGAATTGGCAGAAAATATTTCGTTCGCTCTAATCACGACTGCCGGAGGGTATATCGTGTCAGCGGTGTTTCTGTTAGTCTTTCTCTTATCGTTAATTTTTTGGTTGGTAACTTCAAGCAAGGCTAAGAATTTTCGCAATTCCACCCAGCCTCAATTGTAATCCCCCTATGCAAATCACCCAGGAACTGATCGAGCGAGTGGCCGGGGACATGGAAGCCCCGATTGAGGAATTGATAAAGTTCGTTGAGTTGGGGGAGGAAAAAACCTTTCCCCAGGGAGACTACCTCTTTCACGAGTCGGCGCCGCGCCAATGGTTGGGAATTGTGTTAGAAGGAAAGATCAATCTCCAGCGCGGATTATCCGGGCGGAATGTTACGATCGCATGTCTCACCAGCGGAGCAGTGATTGGGGAGAGTCTTTTCATTGATGATCTCAATCACAGCGTCTCGGGGTTGGCGCTTGATGAAACGCATGTGTGGGTGATCTCCCGAGAGAAGCTCGAGAAATTTCGGCACGCCAAACCGGAGATATTTTTCCGAATGGTCCGTCGTGCTGCCCGGCGAATCAGTTTTCGTCTGCGCGAGACAACTGACCTACTGCTTGATTCGAAACGGGAGCGCAGTGATATCGCAGATTTTCGAACGGAGTTCGATTCTCTGGGCAATCGTGAGGTTTCCAATTCCAACTACTACGGCGTGCAAACGACTCGGGCTCTCGAGAATTTCCCTTTTTCCGGTGTGACCCTCTCCCATTATCAGCATCTCGTAAATGCCTTCGCCTTTGTGAAAAAGGCGGCAGCTACAGCAAATTCCATTCTGGGTGTGTTAGACCACGGAATTGCCGAGTCGATTGTGAAAGCCTGCGATCGGATTCTTGCTGGGGAGTTTCATGAAAACTTCGTCGTCGACATGATCCAGGGCGGAGCAGGGACTTCCTCTAACATGAACGCCAACGAGGTCATTGCGAACGTGGCCCTCGAGATCCTGGGTCACCAGAAGGGCGACTACGAGTTCTGCCATCCGAACGATCACGTAAACTGTTCGCAGTCGACCAACGATGCATATCCAACCGCGCTGAAGATCGCGGTCGTTGCCTCCGTTCACGAAACGCTCTCGGCATTGAAAGTTCTCGAAAAGTCTTTTGCAGAAAAGGCGGAGGAATTTTCGGACGTCATCAAGATGGGGCGCACCGAGAATCAGGATGCTGTTCCGATGACGCTTGGTCAGGAATTCGCAGCCTACGCGGGAATGGTGAACGATGGCATTCGACGCCTCGATAGAGTCAGTGATGAACTGCTCATCATCAACATGGGAGCGACTGCGATCGGAACGGGTTTGAACAGTCCTCCCGGATACGCCGAGCTGTGCACCAGAAAGATCAACGAATTCAGTGGCTACCATGTGAAGTTGGCCGATGACCTCGTCGAGGCGACACAGGATGCGGGTGATTTTGCCGAAATGAGTGGTGCGCTTAAAACGACGGCGATTCAGATTTCCAAAATCTGTAATGACCTGCGCTGGGGGTCATCAGGTCCACGGTGCGGTCTCGCTGAGATCAATCTCCCGCCGATGCAGCCCGGTTCATCGATCATGCCCGGAAAGGTGAACCCTGTCATCCCCGAGGTAGTGAATCAGATCTGCTACCAGATCATTGGCGCCGACCTCACCGTTTCGATGGCGGCGGAAGCGAGTGAGTTCGAGCTGAACATGGCTGAGCCGATCATGGGGTACAGTCTTCTCAACAGTCTCATGTTGCTGAAAAACGCCGCCGTCGTTCTGTCGACAAAATGTGTCAACGGCATCACTGCGAATCGCGAACGCTGCGCGGATTACGTAAAAAATTCCATCGGAATCGTGACGGCACTGAATCCCGTTCTCGGATACGAAAAGTCAGCATCGATTGCAAAGGAAGCACTCGCGACAGGCCGCAGCGTCTACGATCTCGTTTTGGAGAAAGGGTGGATTTCCCCGACACAACTCGACAATCTTCTTGCTCCCGAGAAAATGGCGAATCCGCTGATGCACGATTGAGTGGTGCTCACGAATCCTTTGGCACGGCGAATGTGCGGTACATCGCAATGCACATCCATATGACGATAGCGAAGTAGATGCCGATGCTCGTCCAGGTGAAAGCAAGAACTTCACTTTTTCCCATACCGACCAGGAAGGCGCCTCCCAAGATAAACCACATCAGTAGCATCGTCGCGAGTCCCATCCCGACATAGTAGATGTTCATTTGGACGACGGCTTCTTTCTTTCGCCCGAGAGTGAGCCAGTATTCCTTGTTGGGGAGATTCCAGTATTTCACCGGAATTTTTTCGATAAAGAAGGGGAGTGTTCCAAATAGGGCCAGCATCATCACGCCGACGCCGAGATTCACCCCCGTCAGTTCCATCTTGCTGGAAATTCGATCTGGTCTGCCGGAGCCGTCGAAATGCACGGGCACCCGATCGGGAAGCTGCGTATGAGCCCAAAGCGTAAATCCCAGGAATCCGACCGTTACGACAAAGAATGACGCCATCAGTATTCGGAAAAGGAGAAAGGAGCGTTCGGTAGTCATGGCGGGGAAACTCAACCCTGTTTGGTCATGGGCTCAACAGGGTATGGCGGTCTACCTCACCCTTTGTCGCCAAGGCTACAAAGGGCAGGTAGGGTTCGATGGATTGTGCCGTCAAATGATTGAGATGGCAGTTACAAAAGCCTGCCCGTTTTCCACTCAGGCGCGTTGCTCGACGGACCAGCCTTCGCGGTATTCCCGAGTGAGCCACTGGTTGGCTTCCTCCAGGTTGGTTATCCGCAGGTTCTCGGCATCCCATTCCAGCTTCTTCCCGGGGAAGCGAGCTGCGACGTTGCCGAGCTGCACGGTTTCGGTGAGCGGGCCTGCATAGGCAAAGTTGTCGGAAATTTCAGTGTTCCCCGCGAGGCAGGCGTCGACCCAGTCGTGGTAGTGATTTGCTTCGTCCAGTTC
>JAKMGR010000338.1 GCA_022424805.1 Verrucomicrobiales bacterium | reverse complement strand
GAGAAGAGGAGGGGTTCATGGAGTCGGCTCAGCCCGTTTTCATGGGGGCGGCTCCGGCAGGTGTCTCAATCGAGAAGTTCAAAGAAAACGTCGACGGCATTCACGATCAGCCCGAGAACATATCTTTGCGCCGCCTATTCGGAAAGGTTTCCGATGAAACGCTTGAGCCAGAGGATCGAGCTACCTATCGGACGGAACTGAGCATGCGCATGGCCTTCTCGGTTTCCTGCATCACTTTCGCCCTTATTGGTGTTCCGTTAGGGATTACCGCTCAGCGTCGCGAGAGCACAGCAGGGTTCGTATTGAGCATGGTGATCGCGGTGACCTACTACGTGATGCTGACAATTGCCCAGATGATGCGGGAAAACGAAGCCTTCTACCCACATCTTCTCGTCTGGGTGCCGAACATTCTTTTCCTCACGCTCGGGATTGTCATGTTCAAGCGATTGAGCCGGAAGTAGGGCAATCAGTTACCCACTGGGATCGTCCGCGCCTGCCTCGTGGACGGAACCGCATCGTCTGCATACTGTGGATCTACAAAGGCGGAATCCTCGATCGGAATGAATTCGTCTACGATCTGATAGCCCAGCTTGCGATGAGAGGCCGGTAACTCACCGCTGAAAGTCGTAGCTCGCAGCGCTGGGATTTCCAACTCCGATTCGATACCGTTGGTATTCAAAATATACTTTCCGGGCAAAAGACCGAGCAACTCGAGCGCAATGATCTTTTCAAATTTCGGTGACTCAGTGACTTCGGCGATCAGTCCCGAAGCCCGGGGAGTCTGTTCGAGCACTTCGAGGTAGAGCACATTGCCGTCGCGCGATTGTTTCGGATCGACGAGCTGGGCCATGCTGGTGGACAGGGTGCCTCTGATTTTGGCGTAAGCTTCCGGCCGACCGTGGAATTCCCGGGTGATCACCTCCACGCTTTCGACTGTGGCGGGGCAGACCGGCGGGGCGTAGGGCACATTCTTTTGCGCGATCTGGCACGAAGCGAGCAGAGCGCCTGAGCAAAGCCACATGAAGATTCTAACGAGCACACTATCAATTAACGCAAATTAATGGTTTATAAAATTGAAATTTATGAAAATTTGAGCGATTCATATCAGAGCAACCGAAATACGTGCTTTCCTGCATTGATTTCCTTGCTTGTCTCTCCTACTCTCGGGATGAAAAGGGGAGGAACGGAACGCCGAACGCGTCGAATCTTCCCCACACCCGCCGCCCATGGAGTTTGATTGGATTGACTGCCACTTCGATTTAAAAAAGATCACCCCACGTGAAGTGGAGGAAGCTTTTGAGGATCCCTTTTCCATTCGGCTCTTGCCCGAGTCTGGATTTTACGAGAAAGAGACGCGCTTCTTCTTGCTGGGCAAAACGCTCAACGCTCGCTTTCTCTTTTCTGTGTTCTGGACCGACGGGAAGAACTACCGAGTTAACTTCTGCCGTGAGATGGAAGAGCACGAAGTCGACTTTTACGAAAGGAAGAACGCGGAATGGGTGTGATCGACCCACCTTTCTTTGTTCCAGTAATTAACCCTGTTCTGCCATACACTTAACCCTGTTTACTCTGTGAAAAAGATTGAAAGTTGGGATGCGATCCCTGAGTTCGAAGACGAGAAAGAGGAGGCCAAATTCTGGTCGTCTCACGCTCTCGATCCACGCCTCATGAATGCTTCGGTGCATCGGCAAAATGTTCGGGAATCTACAACGATCACGTTGCGATTCGATCCGCAAATGCTGAGCCGCATCAAGCGCCTCGCGCGTCATCGCTATCTAAACTACCAAAGCATGATTAAGCAGTGGCTGAGTGAGCGCCTCGAGGATGAGATCTCGAAGCAGGGAGACTAAAAAACTTTCGCCCCTGCACGCCGATGACGTCCGAAGAGGCAGCCGTCGAAATGTCCCGTCTCTCCGTCGAGTTGGAGAGACATAATCGGCTCTACTATGTCGAGGGTGAGTCTGAAATTTCGGATCGTGATTATGACGAGATGTTCCGTAATCTGGAGC
>JAKMGR010000318.1 GCA_022424805.1 Verrucomicrobiales bacterium | reverse complement strand
CTTCTCAATGGAATGGGGAAGGGGGCTGATGCTCGAGTGGAATGGGTCTCGGTACTCGATATGCAGGGAGTTCCTGCGGGAGCAAAAGCTGCGGCGCTGTATGAGTTAGGTGAGTCATGGGCTGACGAAGGCGCGCACGAAAAGGCGATCGTATTTTTCGAAAGAGTTTATGTGGCCTATGGGAAATTCGGAGAGCTGAATGCCAAAGCCTATTGGAGTCGTGGCGCTTCGCTAGAGAAACTCGATCTCAATCGTGAAGCATTGGAGACCTACGAGGAGTTAGTCTCCCGACCTGATTTGAAGTCTTTTGAAGAGACGGCCAAAGCGAGCGAGAAAATTGCGAGGCTGCGTCCGCTGTATCCGAAAGAGCCGGAGCCAGTCGAAGGGGAGGGTAAAACCGGGGAGGCTGAATCATGAAACGGGTTGTCTGCATTTTCAGTCTTCTCGCTGTCGGTGTGATTGTGTCTGGACAGGATGTCGTTCATCTCAAGACGGGTGAGTCGGCTGCCTGCACGGTGACGGCGATCACGGACAACATAATCACATACACTTTGCCAACGATTCGAGGCAGCGGAGGCGGTTCGGCAAAGAGAACCCTGCAAATGGATCGCGTCTCACATGTCGAATGGGGCTTTCGCCCAGAGGAAGAAACGGCTTGGGAAAATCGCGATACGGCTTCGGTTGAGACTGCAGAAAAGTGGTGGAACGAATGGTTTGCGAGCATTCATCGCCCGCGGGCGCGGACAGCGGGATGGGGAATTGCTTTTGGTAATGCTTTGTTGCGAGCGAATAGGGGGGGATCCGATCAGAGAGCCCTTTCCCTTTATGATCGGATTATCGAGCGAGCCTGGTCCGATGATGATGTTGCTTCCGCGAAGCAAGGGAGGTTGCGAGCGCTGATTGCCATTGGTGACCTCGAAACCGCAGTGAAAGAAGCGGCGGAGTTGGCGACTCGGACGGAAGACCCCGAGTTGCTCATCGAGGTAAAGTTTCTCCTCGCCGAAGCCGATTTCGAGCTTCTCAAAAAACTGGAAGAGGAAAATCCACGTTGGGAAGAAGATGACGAAGTTCGCCCGGATCGGAATCTGCTGTATCACCGCATTGTCGATCAGTATTTGTGGCCTCATTTGTTTCACGCCACTCGCGACGACGCTGCGTCGCGGGGTCTTCTCTCCGCTGGAGAAGTGTATGAGTTCGCCGGTGACCTTGTGCGAGCCAAAGCCTGCTACGTTGACCTGGAAAAACTCTATCCAAATACCGAAGCTGCTGAGCAAGCAAAGCAGAGAATTGAAAATTTAACCAAACCACAAAAGACTTCATCTCAAGAAACTGAATCTCTATGAATCGAAACTTTCCCCAATTTCAAAACCGGCTCGCGAAGTCGCTTCTCGCTGTGATGTTGACTATGCACCTTTTCGCGTTGTTGCCGGTGTTTTCCCAGGAGGCCGCTGCTGCTGCTGAGCCTGTCGTATCTCAGAATGTATCCGCCCTCGACCTGTATAAACAGGGTGGAGCTTTTATGCACATTCTCCTCGTCTGCTCGATCGGAACTATTGCGGTGGCCGTTTATTGCTTCATTCAAATTGCGGCGAAAAAGATGGCTCCGTCACCTTTGGTTGATCAGGTGAATTCTGCGATGGCCGCTCGTGATGTGAATTCCGCCTACAGCGCCTGCAAGGCGAACGCGAGCAGTTACGGGAAGGTGATGACAGGGGCCTTGCTGAAGGTGAATTTTGACCGGGATCTCGCGAACAAGGTGAGCATGATGGATGCTGCCGCCGAGGCACTCGACGAAGAAGAACATCGCCAGATGGTGTGGGTGAATTACCTGAACATCTTCGCGACCCTGGCCCCGATGGTTGGTTTGTTAGGGACGGTTTGGGGGATGATTGAGGCTTTTGATAAGCTGGCAACCACAAGTGGTGATCCCAAGGAGTTGGCTGGCGGTATCAAGATTGCGATGGTGACAACAGCGGGCGGATTGATCGTCGGAATTCCCGCTATGTTCTTCTACTTCTTCTTTCGAGATAAACTGCAGGGCGTGATGACCTCGGTGCAGAAACACGCCAGCTTCGCAATCGATATTCTGTCGGGCGAGATTCGACTTCAGGGGGCGGAGGAGCCCGCTGCTTCGAACGTAGAAGAAGCAGCTGGGGAGTAAGAAGAAGGGTAAGGAATCTTATGGTCAGGAGACGAAAAAAAGCGCTGGATGAGGTCAGCTTTCAGATCACACCGATGATCGATATGACCTTCCTGTTGCTTATTTTCTTCATGGTTACCCAGAAGATTACCGAGCAGCAGCTTCAGGTGCCGGTGAAGTTGCCGGTCGCCGTCAGTGCCGTTCCTCCCGAGAAAACTGAGCGGGACATCATCAATATTGATAGAGAAGGGCAGTACTACATTGGAGACCAGGCTGCATCGAAAGAGGAGGTGCTCGCTCACCTGAAAGTGAAGTTCAAAGACTTCCCGCCTCTGCAGATATATCTGCGAGCCGATCAGAACACGCCGACGAAAAAAATCCGCGAGTTCGTTGAGATGGCTACCGAGGTAGGAGCAATCGACCTGATATTTGGAGTGTATGGAAACTGAAACTCAACCCTTTTGGGCGACCGACTTGGCCCTGTTAGGCACCGCCCTGTTGGGCACCGCCCTGTTGGGCACCGCCCTGTTGGGTCATCGACCGACCCCTGTCAGGTCTGTGGCTGGGGTCTGTGAACCCGGAATGCATGATCTTTTTGTGATGAGCTTACAATCCGGCCTCACAGAGGCCAGCTACAGATGTTGCGGATCTAAATTATGAGACGAATTCGAAAACGACGCCACCATTCGGTGGAGATGCAGATGGGCCCCATGATTGACATGGTGTTTCTCCTGCTCGTTTTCTTTATGGTTTCGGCCAAGCCGATTACGCCGGAAAGCGATATTCCGATGGGGTTGCCGGGTCAGGTTTCGCAGGAAGAAGCGGTCGATATTCCTGACGAGGCGCGAATTTTCATCGAGCCAGACGGGCAGGTTGTCATTAACGAGCAGCAACTCGATACCCCAGCTGCGTCTGTTTTGCCGGAACTGAGAGCTGTCTTGATTCGATTCAAGAAATCAGCGGATAATGCGAAGGCGGATGCGCTGGTGACGATCGCGCCGCATGATACGGTTCCGCATCAGAGGCTCATTGATGTTTTAAACGCCTGTGCCGAAGCGGGTATCTCGGGAGTAACCCTTGCAGGAGCGACTGATGAGTGAAGTTTCTGTCCAACTGAATCCCGATTCGCCTAAGCCGAAGAAGGAAAAGAAGAAGGCCCCTCCCAAGACAAAGGAGGAAATTGCCAAAGCGAATCGTCGCGCGATGATAAGCTCGGTCATCATTGGCAGTATCGTCGTTCACGTGATTGCTCTGGTTTTGTTTGGTCTCTGGACGGTGGCTCAGCATTTCTCCCGTCCGGAGGCACGTTTCGAGATGAAGAAGTCGGTGAAGATTCCTCCCAAGACACCGGAGCACAAAATGAATGTGGCCAAGCACGAGGCGATGGCTCCGAAGCCGACTTTCAACGACAAACTCGTGAGCACTCGCCCAATTGATTTTGCCCTGCCG
>JAKMGR010000317.1 GCA_022424805.1 Verrucomicrobiales bacterium | reverse complement strand
TCTTCGGGAAGTGATCGTTCATCTCAAAGGCCTTCTCTTCGAGGCGATCAATTGCCACGGCAGTCTTGTCGAAAGAAACGCCCTGCGACAATTTGAGCTTCGCGATGACAACATCGGTCTCGACGTCCGGGAAAAACTGGAATCGAATCCAGCCACTGCGAACCGTCATCACCGTTACCGCAAAAAGCATGACAAAGGTAGTGAGAACGAGATAGCGATTCTTCAAGCCAACGCGGAGAAACGGGCGATAGAATCGCTCAATGAACTTTTCGAGGCCTCGAGAAAAGATATGCTGAAATCGGATGATTGGTCCCGGCTCCTTTTGTTCGCTGAGGGGTTTCAGTAATGCGAGGTGAGAGGGGAGAATGAGCTTGGATTGAATGAGGGAAAACAGCAGAGTCGGGATGACGATTAGCGGAATGTTAGGCCAGATTTTTCCGCTGACGCCGCTGAGTCCCAGCATCGGGGTGAATGCCATTGCCGTCGTGAGAACTCCGAAAGTCACGACGATTCCCACTTCGCGGGTTCCCCGTGGTGCAGCGAGGCGGGGATGTTCGCCACGGCGAATGCGGCTGTAGACATTTTCTCCTACTACGATCGCGTCGTCGACGACAATCCCGAGCACGAGGATGAAGGCGAAAAGCGAGATCATGTTAATGGAGATCTCGGTATAGGGCATCAGCATGATCGCCCCGGCGAAAGAGACGGGAATGCCGATCGAAACAAGCAGGGCAAGGCTCGGGCGCAGAAAGAGCGCCAGAACAATGGTTACGAGAAGCAGCCCGAAAATGCCGTTTTTGGCCAACAGGCTGAGACGACCGGACAAGTAGCGCGAATCATCTTTCCAGATGTCGAGCGTCACCCCGTCGGGCATGTTTTGTGGTGCCACTTCATAGACGTATTTTTTGACTGTGTCCGCGATCTTGATGGTGTCCTCGTTTCCGACCCGGAAGACATTGATGAGAATTGCGGATTCCCCGTTGAATCTAGTTTCTATTGGGTCCTCTTCAAATTCGTCACGGATCGTTGCGATTTGATCGAGTGTGACCGTGGAGCCATCTTCGCGAGTCACCACGGTGATGCGGGAAAATTCTTCTGCTGAGTAACGACGCGACTCAGTCCGGATGAGGACTTCGCCTCCTGACGTCCTGACCGAACCACCGGGAAGGTCGAGAGACGATTTGCGAACCGCCGTTGCGACATCATCAAACGAGAGGCCAAATTGGCGCAAGGTATCCTCGGAAACCTCGATGGAAATTTCGTAGTCGCGCACTCCGGCGAGGGATGCCTGGGTCACGGAGATTTCGCCACCCTTGTAAGTGAGGAGTCCGGTCCTGACCTGCTCCGCGATTTCCCTGAGAGTTCGCTCATCGGTTTCTGCCGAGACCGCGATGCTCATTACCTGGGCTTTGATCAGTAACTCGGTGAGGAGCGGTTCCTCCGCTTCTACGGCAAGGTTCTGGATCGCATCGACGCGGGTCTTGATGTCGTCCATCACATTCCGGGTGTTGAACCCGTTTTCGACATCGACCTGTACATTTCCGGTACCCTGACCTGCGGTGGAACGGATTCGATCGATCCCTTCAATGTCCTGAATCGTTTCCTCAATGGGAACAATTATCCCTTTCTCGACCTCTTCCGGAGTCGCGTTGGGGTAAGGGACCGAGATCATGATCGCGTCGATCGATGTCTCGGGAAAAATCTCCTTCTTGAGCTTGCCCCAGGTCATGAAGCCTAGGAGTAGAATCATGGCCATGACGAAGTTCGCCGCAACATGGTTGTGCGTGAACCAGTGAATGAGCCCGTGATCTTCGTCGTTCACGGCGCTAGCTCCACTTTGAGGTTTTTCTCTTCCTTCGCATTCAAGCTGCCCGCTTTGACCGGCTCGACCTGATCACCTTCAATCATGCGTGAAAGTTCGGTGATACAGAGGCGCTCGCCTGCCTTGGGGCCACCAGAAATGTAGACAGTTTCGCCTTCGCGGAAAACGACCTCAGTCGTTCGAATGCGAAGCTTGTTTTCCTCGTCGATGATCGTAATGCGCTCGAGGTCGAGAAAGGCACTGAAAGGGATCGCTGCGAGATTCGGAATTTCCCGGGATGGGATTCCCGCACGAGTGAATTGCCCTGGCTGCAGAGTGGTTAAGCCGTCGTCCGATTTCGCGCTCACTTCCGCGACGAGATAGACGGACCGGCTCTGGCGATCGACTTCGCCTTCAGTGCGAACAATTTCCCCGGTCCAGGTGGCGCGCTGCCCGGCTGTCTCGGCTTCAATTGTTACTTTTCCCTGAGGTTTGCCATCCGGGCCTTTTTCGAGAAACCAGACTTCGTCCACCGAGAGCGGAAGCCGGATTTCATAGGGGTCGGTCTGAAAGACTTCGGCGATGGGGGATCCGGGAGTCAGGTAGCTTCCGATCTCTGTCGAGGTGGAGGAAATGATCGCGTCGTAAGGTGCTCGGACCGTGGCCCGTTTGAGGTCGTTTTCGGTCTTGGCGAGGTCAGATTCCGCGGCTTCCAGTTTTGCTTCGGCACTTCGCAGCTGGGGACCGCGCAACACGAGATCGGTTGGAGTTCCCCCGCGACCGAGCTGTTCCCAATCGCGCTTGGCTTGAGCAGCGAGGGCTTTTTCCGTTTCCAGTGCAGCCACTGTATCGGCGAGAGTAGATTTCGCCTGGGCCACGGCAGCTTCGTAGTCGACGGGATCGATTTGCAGGAGGATATCGCCTTTTTTGACTTCGTAACCGGGGTCGAAGCGATCGGATGTTTCGATAATTTTTCCGGCCACCTCCGAAGCGAGAACCGATCGGCGGGAAGACTCGATTATCCCCTGCGAGGGAATCGAAAATGTCCGGGGAGCATAGGAAATTTCACGATACTCGACGACGGGAAATGACTGCTCCGATAGCTTCTTTTCCGCGATGGGGCGGGTCTTCCAGAGAAGCAGGGAAAATCCTACGCCCAACACGACAATGAGGAGGGCGATCAGGGCCGTGGTAAAACGCTTGGCAAACTGTTTCATGAGGTAGGCGACTTTTCGGGTGGTAATTCCTTGGGATCAAAGCTGCCGCCGAGGGCAAGATAGAGATCGACCCGATTGTCGAGCCGGAGACGACGAACTGCGAGCAGCTGGCTCCGGCTTGTAAAGAGTCGCTGCTGCGCGGAAAGAACGGTCAGCAGGTCTCCCGTGCCGGTTTGAAATTCGGAAAGAGAACGGTCATACGCGTCTTCGGTAAGGCGAACTGTCTGCACGAGTGCGGCGACCCGGTCGGTGAAAAACTTTTCTGCAGCAAGAGCATTTTCGACTTCGCCGAATGCCGTCAGTGCAGTCTGCTCAAACTC
>JAKMGR010000284.1 GCA_022424805.1 Verrucomicrobiales bacterium | reverse complement strand
GCTCAACGCCATCTTCCTCCAGTTTGAGGCACTTAAACTTTCCGAGCTCGACGAGGGGCAAAAGAAAGACGTCGAACGAATCCACGCCCATGCTGCGCGTGAGCTGAACCTCGTGAATGACATTCTTGAATACCAGAAAATCATCATGGGTGCTGAGACCCTCAGCCGCGACAAGATTGACGTCCCTGCCTTGCTCAGTGACGTCGCCGAAGTTCATGGTTCTTCGCTGAAGGGGAAAGACGTCACCTTCGAGCACCACATTCACGAAGGCGTGACCTCCCTCATCGCCGATGACCGGCGCGTCCGCCAGGTTCTAGGAAACCTTGTTGGAAATGCCTGCAAATTCACCAAAGAAGGAAGCGTTTCCCTGGAAGCGAGAACTCGGGAAATTTCCGGGCAGCCATGGATTGAATTTACTGTAACCGACACCGGCCGCGGGATGAGTCCCGAAGAACAATCCAAGGCCTTCATCCCCTTTATCTCGAACAAAAAAGACAACGCCGGCGGCAGGGGGCTCGGTCTCTCCATCTGCAAGGAACTCGTCGGACAGCTCGGCGGAAAAATTGGATTCGTCAGCGAGCTCCGCAACGGTACACACTTCAGTGTTTTTCTTCCCGTCAGTCCCGAATCCGAATACTATGATGCAAATCGAGGCGTTCACTCTGCCACCGGGAAAAAGGAGAAACCAAACGAAGGTGAGATCGTCGACCCGCGCGATGCAACCGTACTCGTCATAGACGACGACGCCAAAGTTCGTGAGCTACTCACCCGCATGCTGCAGTCCGAGGGCTACAGCGTCATCACCGCCAAAGACGGGAACGAAGGACTCGAAATGGCGAATCAACATCAGCCTGACGCGATCACCCTCGACGTCGTCATGCCCGGTGGAAAAGACGGATGGGTAGTTCTTCGAGAGCTGAAGGATTCGGAAAAAACGCAATCCATCCCCGTCATCATGGTTTCCGTCATGGCCGAGCAGGAAAATGGTATCGCCCTTGATGTCGAAGATTACCTCGTCAAACCCATCGACGTCGACCGGCTCAGCCGAGTGATCCTTCGCGTGACCGAGCAGGCGCATCAGCGCAATCTGCTTCTCATCGACGACGACGCCGATTCACTTGAAGCGATGGGACGCATTCTTAAGGACGCCGGATGGCATACCCTTCTCGCCAACGACGGCGCCGAAGGACTGGAGATCCTGTCCAAAACAAAACCCGCCGCGATTATCCTCGATCTCATGATGCCCGGTATGGACGGCTTCGAATTTCTCGAACATCTTGAAGAAAACGAGCATCTACGCAGCATCCCCGTGATTGTTTTGTCCGGAAAAGACCCGTCCGAAGCCGAGCGTGACTTCCTTAATGACCGCGTCAGCACCGTTCTGAAGAAAGGAAGACACAGCGCCATGGACCTGATCACGAATATCAACTCTCGCGTGCTGAAACGGTGATCGCACACTGAATTTCGGGCAATGCAGTAGCCGGGTTCCGTGAGCCTGGAGTGGACGTTCTTTCAATGTCAGCACGCACATTCCGACCTCAAAGAGGCCGACTACCGGGCTTCGCAGATTCGATCCAACCCTGTTTGGTCGCCCCACCTGACAGGGTATGGCCGCTGAATGAACAGGGTTACCTGTAGGTCCCACCGAAACTGGGACGTACCGGCCTCAATCATGCTTGCCCTACATGTGGCGGGCGACCCGGTAGATCATCAGGTAGATTTCGCTGAAGAGAGTTCCCAAGATCATGCCCAATATGGCACTACCCATCGGACCTGCGAACCAGGGAGCCTTCCACCTCGGGAGGAATAGAACCAAAACGGTTCCTGCAATGGACGAAAGGATCATACCCCGCAGCATCCATTTCGCCTGAAAATTGTTATCGCTTTTTCGAAAGTTCACTCCCGTGACTGTATCCGAGACAATGTTGTAGGCAGCGTTTCCGGAAGAAACTTCCTCGTCCCCGGCGGTTGGCATTTCGGATCACGGCACGGGCGGCGGGTCCTGCTTTCGGCGAATTGGCGGTGGGGTTTTTCGGTCCATTGAAATTGATAGTTTTCCAAATTCACTCGCAATCTCTTCAACCGCAGAAGATTAGAGCAACCAAATCCTCTCAACTTCGCCACCAGTGTTCGCGCAAAACAGGAAAGCATTTGAAAAGCCTATAATACTGTTCAATATAACATTAAATGCCATTTCACCTCTCTGACCGCGGCCGCGGCACAACAGACTCCCCTGCCAACCGATTCGAGGCACACTCGATCGAGTCGGACGATGGGGCGTGGGAGGAAATCGCGGCGGTGGATCCGGATTTTTCCCCGAAAACAACTCCCACCGAGATCCTGCAGGACGACAGTAAGTCGATCATCACGAGCAACAACAGTCCGGACATTGGATTCACTCACAGCCTCAATCCCTACCGCGGCTGTGAGCACGGGTGCTCCTACTGTTATGCGCGACCGTATCACGAATACCTGGGCTACAATGCCGGGATTGATTTCGAAACGAAGATTGTCGCCAAGGAGAGAGCGCCGGAATTGCTCGAAGAGAAGCTCTCCCGGTTGACTTGGAAACCAGTTCCGCTGGCCTGCAGCGGAGTGACGGATTGCTACCAACCCATCGAGCGGAAGCTCGAGATCACGCGTCGTTGCTTGGAAATCCTTTCAGAAGTTCGTAATCCGGTAGGAATCATCACGAAAAACGCGCTCGTGACCCGCGACATCGATTATCTCTCGGAACTCGCAAGCTTCGATGCTTCGACCGTGGTGCTTTCGGTGACTTCGCTGGATTCCGATCTAGCTGGGAAACTGGAACCTCGGGCTTCGCGGCCTGCGGCGCGGCTCGAAGCAATTCGCCAGCTGAGCGAAGCAGGAATTGCCGTTGGCATATCGATGGCACCGATCATTCCGGGATTGAATGATCATGAGATTCCCGATTTGATGCAGGCTGCGGCTGATGCGGGTGCGACTTTTGCCTCCGGCACGGTTCTGCGCCTCCCTTGGACGGTGAAAGACGTTTTTTCCGGCTGGCTGGACCGCTTTTTCCCGGATCGAAAGGAATTGGTGCTCGGGCGGGTGAGAGAATTGCGTGGCGGGGCGCTGAATAGCTCGGAGTTTGGCTCTCGAATGACGGGAACGGGGCCTCTCGCAGAGCAAATCCGGCAAATGATCGCCGTTTCTAGGCGCCGCGCGGGCCTGACGGCGCCGCGTTCCGTCTTATCAACAGATTCCTTTCGCAGGCCCATACCCGGCCAGAGGGAGCTGTTTTGAGGGGAAATCCTTGTAAAAATCGGAAACACGAATGGTAAAGAAAGGCCTTCGGCCGCGCGATGGGGCGCAAATCACTTGCTGGGCAACTCCTGATTTTGATCTGGTAGACCGTCATTTTGCGCTCGGTTACGACGAAAGGCCCATTTTGTCGAGAATAAAATGCCCGAAACCCCGATTTCCGGTTGCCATTAGGCGTGTTTGAACAACTATAGGCTTCGCAAAAATTCAATAAATCAGGGACATGAGTGACCTCTCCAAGTACAGAAACATCGGTATCTTCGCACACGTTGACGCCGGTAAGACCACAACCACTGAGCGAATTCTCAAGCTCACGGGTAAAATCCACAAGACCGGTGAGGTGCACGATGGCGCAGCTACGACTGACTTCATGGACCAGGAGCAGGAGCGCGGAATTACGATTCAGTCCGCTGCTACGACCTGTTTCTGGGATGACCACCGTTTCAACATCATTGATACTCCCGGTCACGTTGACTTCACCATTGAGGTATATCGTTCGCTGAAAGTTCTCGACGGTGGTGTCGGTGTTTTCTGTGGTTCCGGCGGTGTTGAGCCCCAGTCCGAGACAAACTGGCGCTACGCCAACGACTCGAAGGTATCTCGTGTCATCTTCGTCAACAAGCTCGACCGTATCGGAGCTGACTTTTATCGTGTTGTCGATCAGATCAAAGAAGTGCTCGGAGCCAAGCCGCTCGTTATGGTGCTTCCAATCGGAATTGAGGACAACTTCACAGGTGTCGTCGATCTTCTGACAATGAAGGCATGGACCTGGGACGACTCCGGTCAGCCTGAGAACTACGAGATCACCGACATTCCTGCCGACATGGTGGAGAAAGCGGAGCAATACCGCAATGAGCTCATCGAAACTGCCGTTGAGCAGGACGACGACGTCATGGAGGCCTACCTCGAAGGAAACGAGCCTGACATAGACACGATTAAGAGGTGCATTCGCAAGGGAACGATCGCTCTCGACTTCTTCCCTACCTTCTGTGGTTCGGCTTTCAAGAACAAGGGCGTGCAGAACGTTCTCAATGCAGTTGTCGATTATCTTCCGAGTCCGACAGAGGTTCCTGCCCAGCCTGAGGTTGACCTCGATGGAACGGAGACCGGCAGCTTCGCTGAAGTGGATCCAAACGGCCCTCTTCGCTCGCTTGCTTTCAAAATCATGGACGACCAGTATGGCGCCCTGACCTTCACACGCGTTTACTCCGGCAAACTGAATAAGGGTGACACCATCCTCAACACCTTCACTGGTAAGACAGAGCGTGTCGGTCGTATTGTGGAGATGCACGCGGACTCTCGCGAGGATCTCGACTGCGCTCAGGCTGGAGACATTGTTGCCCTCGTCGGTCTGAAAAACGTGCAGACCGGTCACACCCTTTGTGATCCAAAGAATCCTGCCACACTTGAGCCAATGGTATTTCCGGATCCCGTTATCTCGGTCGCGGTTTCTCCGAAAGACAAAGCCGCTTCTGAGAAACTCGGTGAGGCGATCGGAAAGATGGTTCGTGAGGACCCCTCTTTCTACGTCGAAACTGATGTTGACTCCGGCGAGACGATCCTCAAGGGAATGGGTGAGCTTCACCTCGACATTAAGGTCGACATTCTCAAGCGAACTCACAACGTCGAAGTGGAAGTGGGCGCACCTCAGGTTGCCTATCGCGAGACGATCACACAACGTGTCGAAGACTCCTACACTCACAAAAAGCAGTCCGGTGGTTCCGGTCAGTTCGGTAAGATCGACTACATC
>JAKMGR010000278.1 GCA_022424805.1 Verrucomicrobiales bacterium | reverse complement strand
CGTCCGCTGTTTTCCGAGGTGAAAGAAACACGCTCCCCTCCCCCGCGCACACTCAGGAAACCCCGTTGCACTTCTTCTCCCGGCGCCGTGACATCACCGCGGTCATAGACGGGAAGATTCTTCATCTCTTTTGCCTCACGAATGAGATGGTCGGCATCGTCCGGCTTCTTGGTATTGCCGTCCGGTTTCATCTCGCAGTCTTCGACCATCGGCTTGTTGAACATCTCGGTACTCGCGAAGACTCCAGCCAGAGCATAGTAGTCGCTCGTCGGAATCGGATCGTAGAAATGGTCGTGGCAACGCGCGCAGGATACGGTCAGGCCCAGCAGGCCGCGGGTCAGTGTATCGACTCGATCCTCCCACTCGTCCGCCATCACTGCGAGGTCACCACGGCGATAGTATTTTGGCCCGAGGCCCATGAACCCGAGCGCAAAGTGGCGCTGCTCGTCCTCGGGAGAAATTAGGTCAGCCGCCAGCTGCTCACGAATGAAATCGTCGTAGGGGAGGTCCCGATTAAGCGCATCGATCACCCAGTCACGATAGCGATAGGCGTTCGGATAGGTGAGGGAGCTGTTGTTTCCAACGATGTGAGCCTGGTCCTCGGCATAGCGAGCGACATCAAGCCAGAGTCGAGCCCAGCGTTCGCCAAAGGCCGGCGAGGCCAGCAAACCCTCGACTTGTTGCTCCAAGGTCAGACCCTTCATCTTCTCCCAATTCGGAGGCAGACCGGTCAGCGCATAACTCGCCCGGCGGAGAAGCATGCGGCTGTCGGCTCCAGAATTCGGCTCGATCCCGGCTCCCTCGATTCGAGCGAGGACAAAATGATCGATCGCTTTGCGAGGCCAATCCGTCTGCTTCACTTTGGCAAGAGGATGAGGCTGCGGTGGTTGAAACGACCAGAATTTTCCCGCTTCCGCATAGTCAAACGGCGCCTCCCCGCGCGCACTTTCCGTCGGGAAAACGAACACGGTCAAAGCGAGCGTCATTGCTGTTGGTAACGCGGACTTCATCCTAAAAGGTTCAAACAAGCCAGAGTGTAAAGATTTCTGCTTCGGAAACAACTAGTGCAATCAAGGGATGGGCGCGCCTCCGCCACAGGAGCGGGTTGACCTTTCTATCAAAATCCTGTGCTGTCTCTGTATGATGAAAATCAAACCCTGCTTGGTCCCTCTGCTAACCCTGTTAGGTCTCCTATTGAACTCTGTTGGGTCCGTTTTTGCCGAAGAAAAGCAGTGGCAGGTCTATGATGGCTATCAGCCGGAAGGATACGGGCGTCATATTGTGTTTGTGTCAGGCGAAGAAGAATATCGCTCGGAAGAAGCGCTCACTGCGCTCGCGAAAATCATGGCGGTTCGTCATGGCTTCAAATGCACCGTTCTTTATACGCAAGACCCGGAGAAGCCCGGATTTGTGAATACCAAGGCAGAGAATATTCCGGGGCTGGAGGCCTTGCGGACGGCGGACTTGATGGTTTCTGGTATCCGCCTCGGCGCATCGCCAAAAAAGCAGCCCGGAGAAATCATGGAATACCTTCTCAGCGGACGTCCCTCGGTGAATCTTTCGTCGGCGAGCCTTGAGAAGGAAGGAGAAGATACCTACCAATTCACAGGGGGGAGAAAAGGGCGAATGTTTTCCAGTTCGGTGGAACCATCGTCTGGAATTACGGACGAGGCAAAACGCTGCGAAATCGTGAACGGCATCTTCTGGTGCTTGGGCATGGAGGTTCCGAAAAACACTGATGTCGCTTTCGTTGATCCCTGCGAGCCGACTGAAAATCGCGAGCGAAAAATCTCCGAATTTGATCTGCATTCTCCCATCTACGAACCTGGCGGCGAACCGCACGGGGAGTCATCAGCCCCCTATCACGATGTGACGAAAGGGCGCGATGGGCATGGCTACGACTTTGCCGATCATCCCGTAAATCGCCATCGCGTTTACAACTTTCACCGGAGACAGGCGGCGCATTATCTCCAGCCCGGGAACGAGGTCCCGGCAATTCTGGCTTATGCGCCCGAGCTCGACGGTAATGTCTTTGGTCATTGGGGCAAGTTTCACAAAAACGGATACAAAGATCGCCGCTGGAACATCATGGATGTCGGCGCGGTGATGTGTGGCGTTTTTCGTGCGCCCGGATCGGATGCACAGGCCCGAGCAATCGCGATTCGGCTGAGCGACGAATACAGCTGCACCTTCGATACGGAGACCCTGTCATTTACCCATCTCTGGAAAGGTGGGTTTGTTAATTTTCAGCCCAATCGCTGGGGAATTGGGAATGGCACTTCTCCTGATGGTAAGGTCATGGAGAAAAATCTTTCGCCGGAGCTGGATGGCGAATTCCTCGGTTACCACCGGATCGGAAACCATGTCGCGCTTCACTACCGTGTCGATGGGAGGGGCTACTACGTCACTCCCCAAATCGATGAAGACGGCAACCTCCAGGCAAATCCGGTCCCGGAAGGCCTCGCCGATATGGCATTCTCCGGCAAGCCGCTTTATGCAGAAAAATCGATCACCTTGTCCGGCAAACCCGGAGAGCGAATTTCCGGAACACCGTTTGCCTTCGATCGCATTCCCGTTCCGCATCACAACGAATTCGGCTCGTTGATGTTTTTGTCAGGACAGGATTTTTTCTCCAACGGAGACGCCGCTGTCTGCACCATGATGGGAGACGTCTGGCGCGTCAGCGGATTGGATGAATCGCTGGAAAAGGTAACCTGGACGCGCATCGCAACCGGACTCAGCCAGGCACTGGGGCTTGCCATCTTCGAAGACAAAATCTACGTGACCTGCCGGGATCGCATTGCCCGCCTCCACGACAAGAACGGCGACGGCGAAATCGATTTCTACGAGAACTTCTGCGATGCGTTCGAGGTCTCGACCGGAGGTCATGATTTCTCGGTCAGCCTGCAGCGCGATGAAAACGGCTACTTCTATTTTGTCTCCGCCAAAGAGGGCGTCGTTCGCATTTCCCCTGACGGAAAAACTGCCGAGTCGATGGCGACGGGGCTTCGCAACAGCAATGGTCTCGGTGTAAATCCCAACGGCACCGAAGTCGTCGTGAGCACGAACCAGGGAGACTGGGCACCCGCTTCCGCCGTGTTTGAAGTTCGGCAGGGGGATTTTTACGGACGCCGTGCCGCCAAGGATGGGGATCCGATTGCACCGGCGATGTGCTACATCCCACGAACCTACTGCAACTCGACCGGAGCACAGCGGTTCGTCAATTCTGACTCTTGGGGATCGCTGAAGGGGCAGCTACTCACCTTCTCTTTCGGAGCGGGAACCTGGCAGATGATTTTGCGGAATCCTTCCGAAGATCCCGATCGCAGGACGCAGGGAGCACTCGCTCCCCTGCCGGGAGACTTTGAGAGCGGAGCTCATCGGGCGGCTTTCAGCCCGAGCGACGGTCACCTCTACGTCACCGGAGCGGACGGATGGGGAAACTACGCGATTACCGATGGTAGCTTTGCGAGAGTTCGATATCTTGGGGATGACCATTCCAATCTCCCGGTCGACTGGAATGCGCACCGCAACGGGCTGATTGTCACATTGGCCAATTCCATCGATCCGGCATCAGTGAAGGCGGAGAATTTCTTTGCTCAGGCCTGGAATTACGAATACTCCGACGCCTACGGCTCGCTTGAGTATTCCCTGAAACAACCGGAACTGCCCGGACATGATCCACTCCCCGTGAAGTCTGTTCATCTGCAGGCGGACGGCAAAACCGTATTCGTCGAAATCCCGGATCTACAGCCCGCGATGCAGGTCCAACTCTACGGTGAATTGAAAAACAAGGTGGGGGAAAACTTCGTTCTCGATCTGTATCCCACCGTTCTCTCGATGGATGATGACTTTTTCGATTTCGACGGATACGAAAAAAGCGATCCTGACAAACCTACAGAGCTGTCCTTGCGGGTTCGCTGGCCCTCACCGTTCCAGCCAAAGGTTCCCCAAGGCAAGCCTGGGCGGAAGATTACCGTCGCGATGGTTTCCGGACTGCAGTTCGAGCCGGCTGAGTTCACTGTGAAGCCCGGGGAGCAAATCACAGTGTATCTCGACAACAAGGATTCCATTCCCCACAACTGGCTGCTCGCCAAACCGGGCGCCTACCAGGCCGTTGGTCTCGCTTCGAGCACGATGCTGACGGATCCGAATGCCGCAGCGAAGCACTACGCACCCGAGACCGACGATGTTCTGCATTACTCCCCGATGCTCTACCATCGCAATCGCTACAGCCTCCACATCACTGCTCCGAAAGAGCCGGGGAGATATCCCTTTATGTGCACTTTCCCAGGCCACTGGGCAGTGATGAAAGGAGAGATGGTCGTGGAGTAGCGGGCTGCGCCCGAACGTTCATCTTTCTGCTCTGCGCCTTGAACGTTAAACGTTGGAAGTTGGACGTTCTATCACGAAGGGACGGCCACGGTCTTCCGTGACTCCACTGCCTCATAAAACGCGAAGATCGTTCTCAGAACTCGCAGGGCTTCCGCCCCTGTCACGGGCGCTTCTCCTGTGCCAGCAGCGGCCCGAATGCATTGGTGCACGTATGGGGTGTAGCCTTTCGGATCCATCGGGCCGTCGTAGTCGATCACTCCTTCGCTGGATTTATCGTTTCGATACCAACGCAGGGGAACCTCGGTTCGGCCGCCGAGATGCTCGGCATACTCGATCCAGCCATTCGAGCCCCAAAGCCGGATGTGGGAATGATATCCTTTATCGAGGTAGTAGCCGGAGTGCATCGTCCCGAAGGATCCGTTGTCGAATCGCATCGTGAGAGCGGCGGAGTCTTCGATCTTGAGCGGCTGGCCTCCGACGATCCCGGCGAAGCCGCTGACGTCAATAATGGAATGGCCCGTCGCGAGCATCGTCAAATCGAGCCAGTGGATTCCCAGCCAGATGAGATGCCCTCCGCCGGCACGGTCACGATCGGCGAACCAGGATTCCTGATAGGATTTTTTGCTAAGCCGCGTCTGGTCAGCAACGAGATGCATTTCAGCACCATAGAAATCACCAAGCACACCTTCGTCGATCAGCTCGCGCATTCTGAGGACGGCTGGAGTGATTCGATTGGCGAAGGCAAACATCATGTGGAGATTTTTCTCCTCGGCCTTGGCCACGAGCGGGGCGATGGCTTCTGCACTGGTGCAGGCCGGCTTTTCCACAAAGAGGTGGCAATCGGCGTCGAGAAGGTGGTCGAGAATCGGGGGCGCATCGGCGGCCTCAAGGCTGACCATCGCCAGTTCTGGATCGGCCGCCTTCAGCATGCGATCGAGGTCCTCGAAAACGGCGGAGAGTTTTTCGCCCAGCTTTTCTTTTGCCTGGGCAAAGCAATCACCACTCGGATCGCAAACGACGACTTCATCGCAATCAGGCGAACTCGCAAGCGCATCGAAATAGGCTCCGAGATGAGCGCCTCCCTTTCCAGTGACGAGAGCGACGGGGATTTTTTTGTCAGGCATGATTTGTGAGGGGATGAAATTTTTTAGACACGAACGAAACGCAAATGGAAAAGAATGATCGCGAATTCTGGTATCAACTATTCGCGGTCATTCAGGTTCCATTCTTCATAGCGAAGCGCATTCGTTGTTCTTATCAGGGCTTTGTCAGGACAAGATCAGCCAGATACACGGCCGTGATCAGATTTCCTTCCTTGTCCTTTTCATGAGTAGAATACCAGGAGACGAGTCCACTGCCGTCGTCGTGCTCAACGAACCCGGGGTAGGAATTATCCCCGTCGCTGGGAAGCTCGAGAAAGGGCTTCAATTCGTTCTCCTTCAACCAATACAAAGTCGTGCGCGGCCCCTCCCCCGTCGTACGTCGACCGCCGACGAGATAGCGATCCCCCCACTTCGTGAGAAGTGGCCCTCCTACATACAGGGGAATATCGATCAGTTCTTTTTCCTTCCACGGCGGAGCGGTCCGGGAGAGCTGGGCGAGATTGCCTTTGCATCGGCTGAGTGAAAGAAGCGATCCATCTTCTTCGAAGAGGAAAGCGGTCTCGTTTCCGAATTCCGGCTGAAAGAGAGAATGATACTTCCAAACGATTCCGTCGTCGCTTTCGAGCATGGCAGCTTCCAGTATTTTGACGCCTCCAGACCCACCGACATCATTGGTGTAGTCGCGTTTTCTCCTCCCGCAAAGATAGGCTTTGTCCCCGTGGGCGGCGGCTCTCCAGATGTAGTGCCCGAAGGTTCCCTCGAGCTGTGTGGGTTCGCTCCATTCACCGCCGTCGGCAGTGTGAACCGCATAGCCGAGATGAAGATTGAGATCATACTCCTCACGAGGAAGTTCCCCGTGACCCGACCACCACGTTCCTGTGTAGACAAAAAGCTTCTCTTTGAAGACCAGAAAATGCGGATCACGGACATCCCGTTTCGCGACAGAAAACTGATGCACTTCTTTCCACTCCTTTGCGTCTTCGCTGCGAAGGATCCGAACTGTAGATGTGGGAAAAACCATATGCCCATCGGGACAGCTTCGAAAGGTGAGCCAGTATGCGCCCTTCCAGCGAATGAGATCCGTGAAGGCGTTGTGTTCGCCGTTGTGCGAGATCCGGCGAATGTTTTTTGCTTCCACCTCGGGAGGCTCGGCTGCGGAAAGAACAATCCCGGAAGCAAGAACGGAAAGAATAACAGCAAAGCGTAGCATTCCCAAAGGATGCAGTCTTTTCGCGTGTCCGGCTATTCCCCGATCGCGGGGGTTATCGCCGGAAAAAGAAAATCTCACACGCGCAGGTGTGTTCTTGCCTCAGTTCGCCTCTTCCTCTTCAATACCCTCTCCATTTCCATCCATGAAAATTCTCTGCTCGATCCTCTCCCTTTTGATTTTCGCAAACCTTTTCGGTTTCGCTGAAGACAAGCGCCCTAACATTCTTTTCATCCTGGTCGACGATCAGTCTCCGCTCGATCTCAAGGTCTACCGCCCGGAATCCAAGCTCGAGACACCAAACATCGATCGCATCGCGGCAGAAGGCATGGTGTTCGACGGCGCTTACCAGATGGGATCGTGGAGCGGCGCGGTTTGCCTCTGCTCGCGGACCATGATCATGACGGGACGCTCAGTCTGGCACATCCCGGATCGCGGAAATCGAAAGTCGAATCCGCACAATGGCAATCCCGAACTTGTTCCTCCCGATCTTGCTGATCAGTCCCTGCCCGCCGTTTTCAATCGAGCCGGCTACGACACGATGAGAACCTGCAAAAATGGAAACAGCTTCGAAGCGGCGAACCGGAAGTTCACTGTCCGCGAGGATGCGACGAAGCGCGGTGGCACACCCGAAACCGGAAGTGCCTGGCATGGAGACCGCGTCATGGATTATCTGCAAAAACGCGAGGCAGAGAAAGATGAAGATCCGTTTCTCATCTACTACGGATTTTCTCATCCCCACGATGTGCGTGACGGAACCCCGGAGTTGCTCGTGAAATACGGAGCCAAAAATCATACCGATCAAAACTCCCTTCCCGAGCTGAATCCAAAACAGCCATTTCTCCCGAACAACTGGTTGCCCGAGCATCCCTTTCATCATGGTCATCCGAGCCTGCGTGACGAAGTCGTTGTTCCCGGAGTCTGGGAAAATCGGGATCCCGCCACGATTCGAAATGAATTGGGTCGGGAATTTGCCTGCTCCCAATACATCGACATGCAGATCGGTCGCGTCCTCGGCCAGTTAGAGAAGATGGGCGAGCTGGATAACACCTACATTTTCTACACCGCAGACCACGGCATGGCGATCGGACGTCACGGGCTGCAGGGAAAACAGAATCTCTACGACCACACCTGGAAGGTTCCTTTCCTCGTGAAAGGCCCCGGCATCAAGCCCGGCAGTCGGACCGACGGAAACATCTACCTGCTCGATGTCCTCGATACGATTTGTGACATCACTGGCGTCAAGGCCCCTGAGACAACAGAAGGAACCAGCTTCAGGCCAGTCCTGGAGGGGGAAAAGGAAACCGTACGCGATACGCTTTTCGGAGTGTACTGCG
The DNA here is from genome assembly GCA_022424805.1 of Verrucomicrobiales bacterium. GTDB lineage: Bacteria > Verrucomicrobiota > Verrucomicrobiia > Verrucomicrobiales > DEV007 > Arctic95D-9. The sequence continues at coordinate 2,411 of JAKMGR010000278.1, read as the reverse complement.
GAGGCACGAAGCCGGGCATGCGAGCCGTCAAGAAGGGTGGCTGGAAGCTGATCCAGTACGATGTCCTCGATGGAGAAGTTCAGGAAAAGCAGCTTTTCAACCTCGCCGACAATCCCCACGAATATCTCGCGGAGCATCACGCGGGCGGTGTTGTTGAACTGACAAAAGCGGAGCCAGCCGAAAACCAGGTCAACCTCGCTGATGATCCGAAATACGCGGACAAACTCACGGAGATGGAAGCCCTCCTTCTTTCGGAAATGCGCACCTACGATGATCCGTATCGACTCTGGGATCAGCCGGATGATGGTTTGCCCGTCCCCCAAACAGATCCTCATAATGTCTGGGGCAAGGATGGAAAGTTGAAGAAGAAGGACGAGAAGAAAAAGTAAACAACGACCAGACCAATTGGTTATGTCTACTCCACCACGGAGCGTCCCTACCTCTTTCCCAACTCACTCCATCAACCACTCCTCAAAAAACGAGTAGATCACTTCGTTCGATTCCGGATTCGGGGAATGATCTGGACGATTGTGCATCGCGACGCGATCATTGAATCCGAGCAGTTTGTTCACTTCAATGCTGTGATGTAATGCCTGCCATCGGTGAGGCGGATCTTCGCTCCCCGCAGAAACGAGATACGGGCGGGGTGCCATCAAGGCATGGAGTTCGTGCAAATCGCGTCCCTCCGAAAGCAGTTTGTGATACAATCCGCGGGCGGGATTTTCCTCGGTCGGGACGCCACGCTTTCTCCACGGCTTGGGATGCCAGCCGAGATACCAGGGCTCCCAGTAGTTCACGCTCGGTCGAGTATCGAGAACAATGCCTGGATCGGACCACGCCGCACATGCAAACTTGTCGTAAAGGCACGAGCCGAACATCGCCCATTTCCCTCCGAAAGAGTGCCCGACAATCCCGACCCGCTCCGCATCAACCTCAGGACGATTTGCGAGAACGTGATATGCGTTTGCCGCCGCGTAGCCAAGCATCGAAAGCGGCTGCACCCTGACATCTTCCATCGACGGCCAGTAGAGGGAATAGGTCTTTGCTTCGGTCGCGTCCGCCGTTCCAATAGATAGCGCAGCAAATCCTCGGCGCGCCAACTGATAGGCAAAGTCACGCTCTTCTTTACCCAAACCGATTGCCGTTTCAGGTTCATAGTAAACCGTAACCACTCCGGGCATGGCCTTTTTGATGGGTTTGTCAGGAACAAGAAGGTAGGCCGTTGTTTTCTCATCCGGCGTCCACAGAAAGCGCACGGTGTGCTGAGTAAACCCTTCCCGATTTTCCGAAGCCAGAATCTCCACTTCCGGATTGGTGATCACTTCCGGCCACTCGCCGAGTAGCCCTGTCCAGGCCTCAAGAATTTCCTTTCTTCGCTCCGGCCATTGCTCGGAAGTTTTTACGCGGGAACCGTCCTTGAATAGGAGGGGCGAACGGTAGTCCCCTCCATCCCCCGCGAAATTCGGGGGTGGCTGATATATTAATTCCTGAGACAGAAGGTGCCCCGCGGAAATTGCTACAACTGCGGCAATAATATGGAATCGCATCATTTGCCCTCCTTTGCTTGCTTGATCAAGAAATCGACCAGCGGCTGGCAGGTGAAAAAGCCTTCCCAGAAGCTGTGTTTCTGGCCTTCTGCCCGGATCAATTCAAAGACATCACCGGCCCCGGCGTCCTCGTAGATTTTTTCCAGGGATGCCGAGTTCTCGGCGAGGGGCACAACTTTGTCGTCAGTGCCGTGGATGATGAATACGGGGATCTTGTTTTCCGCCAAAACAATTGCTTTGCGAATCGGGTTGTATAGGTCCTGACGCGACAACAATTCTTCCGGCGTGAGACCGTAGACCGGCGCGGCTCGCTCTACTTTTGGATAGGTGGTGAAATCGTAGACCGGATAGATTCCTCCGATACCTGCGACGCGGTTCGGATGTTCAATCGCCCAGCTGCTTACCCAGAGACCGCCCCGACTTCGACCAAGGAGAGCGGGCTTTCTGGAATATCCATCCGCCACCATTTTCTGGTAGAGAGCCTCGAAAAAGGGAAACGCATTGGGACTGCCGTAGCCTTCTCCCACATCGATTCCGGCAACAGCAATCCCCGCGGCGAGAAACTGCTTGTGCATCCAGCTCTCCGCCTGGTCCGGCGTGTTCGGCAAGGTCGGGCCGTAGAAAATCCAAGGCTTACCTTCGGCATGCTTCTCTGGCTTCATCAGGAAGGTGTGACGCCCTTCGAGGAGAAAACTCTCCCCGCCGAGGAGGACTTGCCTGCGCTTTGGGCGCCCTGCCTCCTGCGCTGCGTTCATTCGTGCTGGTTGGGCGGGGTCGACCTGTTTGAGCTGCTTTTCGGGAATGCCTTTCGCGGCGAGATCGCTGTATTCAGCCATGCGACGCTGCCACTCCCCAGTCAAATCT
>JAKMGR010000271.1 GCA_022424805.1 Verrucomicrobiales bacterium | reverse complement strand
ATGTTTGAGCGAGACTCAATCGTTTTGGAGCGGAACAGCCGCTACTTTGAAGATCGGGTTCGAGCAACCAACGAGATCGCCGAGGAAGTATTCGAGTTCGTCAGTGGCCACCTCAAAGTGGCGAAATGCTACTTTCCGTCACAGCAAACGCAGGAGTTCTATGAGCAGGTGAGAAGAAAGGATGGCGGATATGGTGCCCTATTCTCGTTTGAATTGATTGGAGGAGAAAGCGTTGCGAAAGCATTTTACAACAATCTTGATGTATCGAAGGGGCCGAGCCTAGGAACTGATTTCACGCTGGCCTGCCCCTACACGCTGTTGGCACACTACGGAGAACTCGATTGGGCTGCCGTGCGGGGTGCAAAGAGGGACCTTCTTCGCGTATGGGTCGGCCTTGAGGATCCGGAAGAGATCATTGAACGCTTCGATCGTGCCTTTGAAGCGATATAGTTGCTGTTGGGTTATCTACTAAGGATGAACAAGTTTTTTAAAATTCCTGCTTGCGGACGTGGGGCGATCATTTCTGCGACTGGTGCAACTCCAGAGAACTTTCGCTTCAGCGTTTTTGGAACGCGAGTATCAACCCAGATTCTTTTCGGAACGTAAATTTCCTGACCTCCGAACGGAGTTGGGATATACTTCGGCGGTCGAGTTCGCTCGATCAGCACTCTACCCGGAAAACCTTGGTGTTTTCAGAGTAGAGACGAAATCTACAAAACGTTTTAACAAAGCCGGAGGTTCTATCTTCGGCTTTACTCTTGCAGAGCTGCTAGTGACAATCGGGATCATAGCGCTCCTTGCTGCGGTATCAGCACCGCTTCTTGAATCGTTTCGCGCCAAGGCGAGAAAGGCAAAGTGCATTTCTCACCTGCGGACGATACACTCAGCCTTGCTGGGCTACGTTACGTAAGTAGGGCATTGGCCCCAAATGGAGGAAGGCGAGTTTGAGTTTTCAGGCAACGAGTTCTTTAAATCCTGGGTTACTGCGACGAAACCTTTCGGAGCTGCCCGTAACACATGGGTTTGTCCTTCGGATGGGCAATTGGAGCACATGCCGAGGAGTAAAAAAATCAAGTATGTCGGATCATACGTCACGACACGATTCGACGACAAAGCCCAAACCCCTTTCCGCTGGAATCAGCCCTGGGTGATGGAGCGAGGAAACTTTTATGGGAGGGGGGCTCACATGCTTCTTACCGACGGATTGGTTCACGATACGTCGAACCCGTTTTACGGCCGCTGATTCGCCGAGACCGGCTCTGACGCGTTCATTATGAGTCCAGCGACTTGCGCAAGATCACTTCGGCGTCGTCCCAGACGTCCTCCATTGTGCTGCCGAGAATCACTGCAAGGACGGTCTTTTCTCTCCGAGTTGCTGATGCAACGAGGCATCTTCCCGCTGCCTTCGTGAATCCGGCCTTCATGCCTGTGCATTCGGAATAGCTATGAAGAAGATCGTTGCTGTTTTTTAAGGAATGGTTTTCGAGCCCGTGTAGGTAAACGTGGTATTGCGCACTGCGACCATCTTTCGAATCGTTTCGTTGTTCTAGGAGGCGCAGGCGCGGCGCATCATGTCGCGTGCAGTGGAATACTGGCCTTCTTCGGTGAGACCGTGGGCGTTCACAAAATAGGAGTTTTTCATCCGGAGCTCAGCAGCCCGCTTATTCATGGCTTCAGCGAACTCTCTCTGGCTCCCGGCATGATTCCGAGCGAGCCACTTGGTGACGTCGTTAAAGCTGCGGACAGGCATCATTTCGAGCAAAGTGACTTTTTGATAGGAGCTCCACTGGGTGATCCAGATATTGCGTTGCGGAACCTGACCATCGGTCCGCATCACGGGTATTTTCTAATCGAGCTCACCTGATTCGGCGATAATCAAAGCGGTGAGCAATTTCTGTGCGCTCGCCACGGGGCGCTTTTCGTCGATGTTTTTTCCGCAGGTCACGGTTTGTGTGTCGACGCGAATGGCAAGCGCACTCTCGGCAACAAGAGCGATATCGCTCAGTGGGCCCTCGACTGAAACAGCTGCTTCCGGTTTTTCCTGCGGACTCGCAGAAGTGACAGCCTCGGCTCTAATTTGTGCCCTGGAGTCTGGTGGCAGAAATGGCAGACAAAGAGCGCAACTCAGTGTGAGCGTGGGAATCAGTCTCATGCCTGCTCGATTCCTTTGAGTTCCGCTACTTTTGCGTTGCGATCTTCCGCGCGCATAAGCGCTTCGCCAACGAGGATAGCATCGGCACCCCAGGATTGAATTTTGGCCGTGTCTTCTCCCGTGAAAATACCGCTCTCACTTACAAGAATATGGCTGGGGCCGACTTCCTCGCTGAGGCTTTCGGTTGTGGTGAGATCAACTTCGAAGGTTCGGAGGTTACGATTGTTCACCCCGATGATGCTGGCGCCCGTTTCGAGGGCTCGTTCCATTTCTTCGAGATTGTGGACTTCCACGAGCACATCCAGTTGGCAGCCGGCCGCTACGTCTAGGAGATGGATGAGCTCATCTTGCTCCAATGCTCCTACGATGAGAAGAATCGCGTCGGCTCCGGCGATAACTGCCTCGTAGATCTGTGCTTCGTGGATGATGAAGTCCTTACGTAGCAGCGGAAGATCGACGACTTCTCGGATTTGCTTGAGGAAGGCGAGGTTACCCTGAAAATATTTCTCGTCAGTCAGAATGGACAGCGCGTTGGCACCGGCTGCCTCGTAAGATTTCGCAATCGCGACGGCATCAAAGTCAGGAACGATCGTTCCCGCAGATGGGGATCCTTTCTTAACCTCGGCGATTACAGAAAGAACGCTCGTTCCATAGCCTTCCCCTTCATTCTGGTCGCGGAGAGCTCCACCGAGGGCCGTGGAAAACGAGCGAAAATCTTCGCGAGTGCGCGCCGCTGCCTTCAGCTTTTCGAGGTTGGGCAATAGCCGCCCCACCTCTGTTTGCTTGTCCTGCAGGATTTCGTCCAGTTTGTTGCCGAATTTCTTCATAATCGGATTCTGGAACCGTTACCCGTGACCACTCAGCTTGCTACCCAAATTTAAAAATTTGTGTTGAAAAAGGGCCGGAACCCACCAAAGTAAGCGTCCCGCCGCCATTGTGGTGGTGGAAAGCGGGTGTAGCTCAGGGGTAGAGCGCAACCTTGCCAAGGTTGATGTCGTGAGTTCGAATCTCATCACCCGCTCCATTTTCTCTCTCCGAAGCCCCACCGGAGTCATCCCTCGTGAAGATTTTGGAGACCCTGTTCCGCTGGTCGAAGTTCGTAGACGAGGATTGCCTTGACGAATGGGAGGCGCGTCTCATCGGGGCCGGTGTCATCTACACCGCGGATAAACCGGTAAAACGCAAACGCTGGCAGCTTTCCAGCTATGTGATGACTCGAGAAGAGGCCGACGAGCTTCGTTCGCTTTTCGGGGGCGGAGTAAACGAAGTGCATCCGGACCAGTGGCAACCAACAGCAGAATCGGGAGCTTCATTCCTCCTCAAGATTCGCAGCTCCGTGATTGTGACGGAAGCCGATGACAAATTGGTTCTCGGGAAGATCGAGGAAGAATATCCTGATCGAACCATCTTGAGTTTTCCACCCCAGCTTGCCTTCGGAACAGGTGGGCACTCGACGACGGCTGGTTGTTTGCGCTTCCTGGTGGATATCGCCGAAGAGAGAAAGGGCAAAAAATGGAACCTGATCGATCTCGGATGTGGCAGCGGGATTCTCGCAATTGCCGCTGCTTTCCTGGGCGCCGATCGAATTTTAGCGGTGGAAATCGACGCCGTTGCAATGCGTCATGCCATTCGAAATGCAGAGCGACATGGAGTGGCCGACCGGATCGAGTTTATCGAGGGCGACGCGATTCCCATCCTATGCGATCAGGGAATCGATCCATTTGATGTCGTCGCGGCGAATCTATTCAGCTCACTCCTCATTGAATTGATGCCCGCTTTTTTGCCGGGGCTGGCAGCCGATGGCGACCTGATCATTTCTGGCTTTCTCACCTCGCAGACCCGTGATGTGGTCGATGCTGCTGAAGGGGCGAGCTTGAAGCTTTTTGATTTCCTCCGCCGGGGAAAATGGATAGCAGCTCGGGGCCGTCATTGTGCAGAAAACGACTGATCGCGATTTTCCTGCATCGTAGTATAATCTCTGTAGTCCTTGTCCATGAACCCACGCGCCTTGCTAAACGTTATTCGCATGTTCTTCTTGCTCCTCGCAAGTTTCATTGGCGTGTCTGTAGCTCTCGGAGAAGCTCCTGAAAATTGGTGGTATGCTGGCTGGGTGGGAGCCATTTTTGGTCTCGGCTTTGCTTCGCTAATGATCGTTTTTGATCTCATGCTTCAAGGCATTTCGATTCGATCTTTTTCGCACGGAACCTTCGGATTGCTTGTGGGGCTGCTCTGCGCATGGCTTGTAACGCGCATTGGATTTTTCAAAGCCGGTTGGGTCGAGCAATTTGAGTTGGCGGGAAATATTTTCAACCTCTGCATTTTCCTCGGCTTCGGCTTTCTCGGCGTCATGCTCGCCCTGCGAAGCAAGCGGGAGGAATTCTCCCTGCTGATTCCCTACGTTCGTTTTCGTCAGGATGCCTTGCAGGATCTACCCACTTTGCTCGACATCAGTGTAATTATCGATGGTCGCATTCCCGGAATTTGTGTGACCGGCTTTCTCGGTGGAGCGCTCGTTGTTCCGCGTTTTGTCCTCAATGAACTGCAGAAAATGGCGGACTCGACTGACGATATCAAACGGGGTCGGGGAAAGCGTGGTCTCGAATGCCTGAATCTTTTGCAAAATGACGACGCTTTCGAAGTGAAAATTCAAGAGGAAGATTTTGCCCCGGAATACTCCAGCGATCAAAAGCTTGTCGAGTTAGCGGAAATTCTCAGCGCACGAATCCTGACGAATGATGCCAATCTCGGCGATGTTGCTCGCCTCAAGGGGATTGTTGTTCTCAACCTCAACGAACTGGCAACATCACTCCATCCTATTGTCTCCCCTGGCGACGAGCTTGAATTGGAATTGGTAAAAGAGGGGAGAGACAGCCACCAGGCAGTAGGATATCTCCCCGACGGAACCATGATCGTTGTGAATCATGGCAAGCCTCACATCGGCACGAGCCAGGCGGTCGTTGTTGGTGGAGCCGTTCAGACCAGCGCGGGACGTCTCATTTTTGCCGAATTGCAGAGATAGTAGCTTTGCATTCTTCCGCCTTTGCGTGAGAAATATCCGCACCGATCAGGTGTCTAACTTGCTGAGTTTTTATCGATGAAAAAATATGTCTTCACTTTGGCGCTCTGTGCGGCCACGCCACCTCTTTTCTGACCTTGAACGCCGCGGTATGTTTGAAGATACTCTCGTCGTCCTCGCAACCGAGTTTGGGCGCACGCCGGTGATTAATGCCAACGAGGGCCGCGATCACCCTCCCCAGGCATTCAATTGCATGCTTGCCGGAGGTGGCATCAAGGGAAGCCAAGTCTTGGGTAAAACTGACGAACGTGGTTCAAAGATCCTCGATGGCAAAGTTCGGGTCGAAGATTTTAATGCCACTATTGGCTATGCGTTGGGGCTGCCGCTCGATCAGGTTCTCTATTCGCCAAGTGCGCGACCATTCACCATGGCGGACAAAGGCAAGCCGCTGGTGGAGCTCTTTGGATAGAATCTCAAGTTACTCCCGCCACCTTCGCCACGAAAGGCCGGGGCGATCCGCGCGGAATGTGAGGACTTGCTGGTTTTCCACCTCGGTGATGTAGACGGTTTTTCCATCCGGGCCGCCGAAACAGAGGTTGCTGGGCATGGAGCCAGGAAGTTCGATAGTTTGGAGGACTTTCCCTTCGGGAGACAACTTGAGGACTCTACCGGCGCCGTGGCGCGTGATATAGAGATCCCCGTCGATGTCGCAGCGGATGCCATCAAGGCCGTGTTCCTCGAAGGTAATGAGGACGCGCTCATTGGAAATTCCCTTCTCATCGAGATCGTAGGCGAGGACGCGTTGCTGCTTGCTCTCGGCGACAAATAGCGTTTTTCCGTCGGGGCTGACTTCGATCCCGTTGGCGGTTCCAACGTTGTCGGCTAGCTGGGCAACAGTGCCGTCCTTTGCGATCCGCCAGAGTGCTCCATCGCCTTTTTTCCAGTCAGGATCGCTTGCGTAGAGGGTTTCATCGGGGCCAATTGCGATGTCATTCGGCTGGTGCATAGTCGGTTCATGCGCATGGACGGTGATCTTTTTCGTTTTCGGATCAATGCGCAGAATGTTGTGGCCGGTGTAGTCGGCCACAAACATGATCCCCGCGCGGTTGAAGCGAATCCCGTTGCCCGTGCTTCCCTCGGGCAGTGCTATCCAGATAGAGGTTTCCCCTTTGGGGGTGACGAGGCCGATATTCGGTTTTTCCTGGAGAGCGACGGCGTAGAGGTTGCCGTCCTTATCACAAGCGGGTCCTTCGATGCCTCGGGTGAAAGATTCCTTCGGAGTGTGCTCGCGGACCTGCCATAGTGGTTCTTCCGCGAGGCTGATGGAGTTGGCGAGAAGAAGAGAGAAAAAGAGGGGCAGGAATTTCATTTTACGGGACTGGCGACGATTTCTTCAACCGATACCTGATAGGAGTGTTGTGCCAAGTCAATCTTCATTCCGCAGATCGGGTAACGGTGGTAGTTCAATTTCCACTTCATTGGCCTCGGATTCAAAGGGCTTCCACTCGAACCCGGTGGATCGATCCACAGGAAGCTTTTTGGAAAAATTCGCAGGCAGATCGCTCCCGGCCCAGAGTCCGCGCACCTGTTCGTGTATGAGCGGGAATCGTTCTTCAAATTCAGAGGCAGTCATTTCCTGTGCAAGCAAGATGCCGACTTTGTTCCCGTCGCTCTCCATCAGGGAATAGCGGGGACCGTCGGGAGTGGTGTGGAGGAGGACCTCGTATCGATTCGAGCCAAGCGTGCCTGCCACAGGGAACTCGTAGGAAGCCTCCGATTGGGAGTTGCCGGATTCTCCGCAAGCTGCGAGCACAATCCCTGCAAAAGCGAGGGCGAGAGCGAAACGGTGGCCGCTGAGCTTCATGGAAAGAGAGTATCGAACTTTTTTCAGGGAAAAAGCCTCCTCTTTGAGGAGGTGGCAAGCTGAAGGAATTTTCGGTTTTTCGCTTGCCTCGTTTCCCACCAATCAGAATACTCCTGACCAAGCCGCCAATTTCTCGATCGAGAATCGAAGTGTTGGCGTTGTGATTTTTACTTTCTCCGAAATACTGACATGTCCGATACAATTGCCGTTCTCGATCACGTTGACGAATACCTCCGCCTCGCGCAGGAATACGACGTTTCCGATATCCACCTTGCTCCCAACTCGCAGCCGAAATGGCGTCGCTTTGGACTGCTCCAGCCGATTTGGGAAAATGGGGATGTCATCACTCCCGAACAGACGGAAAAGCTGGCTCGCGGCTACCTTCCCGAGCCGGAGTTGAACCGCCTCGAAGAAAAGGGCGATGTCGATTTTGCGTATGCACCCGACTTTGGTCGATTCCGTGCTTCCGTTGTAAAAACACGTGTCGGATGGGAAATGGTCTTTCGTATCATCAGCACGGAACTTCGCTCGATGGATGATCTTGGATTGCCCGAAGCGATCAAGCCATTACTCGAGTATCACAACGGCCTTGTCCTCATCACCGGGGCAGTCGGTTCCGGTAAGTCGACTACTTTGGCTGCACTCATCAATCAGATTAACCATCAGAGGTCAGACCACATTATTACGCTGGAGGACCCGATCGAATATGTTATCGAGTCAGAAGGCTGCCACGTGAACCAGCGCGAGGTGCACACCCACACGGAAAGTTTCTCTCATGCGTTGCGAGCCGCCCTGCGAGAAGATCCTGATGTAATCATGGTGGGGGAAATGCGCGATCTGGAGACGATTTCACTTGCGATCACAGCGGCAGAGACGGGACACCTTGTTCTCGCGACGCTGCACACTGGCAGTGCTGCCCGAACGCTCGACCGAATTCTCGACGTGTTCCCGACCGAACAGCGGGAGCAGATTCGAATTATGGTTGGGGAATCGCTGCGAGGCATCATCTCGCAACAACTGGTTCCTAAGAAAGATGGCACGGGCCGAGAACTCGCGCTTGAACTTCTCGTGAATACGCCGGCGGTTTCCGCCCTGATTCGCGACGGAAAAACCTTCATGCTTCCTGGGGTGATGCAGACTGGTAAAAAGGTCGGTATGATCATGATGGATGACGCATTGATCGAATTGCATAACCAGGGCCTCATTTCCAAAGACGAGGCAATGGGTCGTGCGATCGATCCCAACACCATCCGAACCGCACTCGGCGAGTAACTTTTCAAACGTAACCTTTTTTGTCATGGCAGTAATTGACCAGTATTTCAAACACCTCGTCGAATCCGGCGCTTCTGATCTCCACCTCAGTGAGGGGCAACCTCCGAAAATGAGAACCCACGGAGCGATCACCCCTATCGCGGAAGGCATCCTCGAGCACGATACGCTCAACCACATGCTCTCCGAGATCTGTGACGACGATGCCTACGAGCGCTTCCTCGAGAAGGGCGACCTCGACTTTGCTTACGAGATGGATGAGGAGTCGCGTTTCCGCTGCAACTTCTTCCTTCAGAAGAACGGACTTGGCGCCGTTTTCCGTCTCATTCCTACCAAGATCAAAACGATTCAGGAGCTGAACGTTCCCGATACGATCGAAAGATTTGGTGATATGCGCAGCGGACTCGTCCTTGTGACCGGTCCGACTGGTTCCGGGAAGTCGACGACACTTGCTGCATTGATGGATTACATCAACCGCACTTACGCTCGTCACATCATCACCGTTGAGGAGCCGATCGAGTTTGTTCACAACAATAAGAAATCGACAATCAGCCAGCGCGAGGTCCCCATTCACACGCCTTCTTTCGCGGACGGGCTGCGCGCCTCTTTGCGAGAAGATGCCGATATCGTTCTCGTGGGAGAGATGCGTGACCTTGAGACCATTTCTCTCGCGCTGACAGCTGCTGAGACGGGCCTTCTCGTTTTCGGAACGCTGCACACGAACAATGCGCGGAAAACCGTCGACCGACTTGTCGACGTATTTCCATCCGACCAACAGGCCCAAGTCCGGACA
>JAKMGR010000270.1 GCA_022424805.1 Verrucomicrobiales bacterium | reverse complement strand
ATCTTGGGATTGTTCGCGGTCTTGCCTACTACACGGGTCCGGTTTTTGAGGTGTTTGATATCGGGAAGGGCATGCGCGCAGTTGCCGGTGGCGGCCGTTACGATCAGCTCGTCGAGTTGATCGGTGGTGTTGCTATGCCCGCCTGCGGTTTTGCGATGGGGGATATGGTCATCACGGATTTCATTCGTGAGTCGGAAGCTCCAGCAGCATTGCTGGAGAATGCGATCAACTCAGATCGCGATATCGATGTTTTTGTCGTTCTTGCGGATTCCGAAAAATCGGTTGCATGCATGCAGGTCGCTCAATCTCTGCGCGAAAGCGGTAGGCGAGTTCAGTTTTCTCTCGCAGATGCAAAAGTGGGAAAACAGTTTCAGGCGGCTGAGCAGGCTGGAGCCAAATTTGTTGTCGTTGTCGGTTCCGAATTTCCCGATTTGAGTCTGAAAACGCTCGCTGACCGCAGCGAAGTTCGCACTTCCTATGATGGGTTGATCGAATTGCTTGGTCATGCCTAGGCGTTAGTCCTGCTGCCGACCTTGAGCAAATTACCGCTTGCGAGCGGGGGAATTCGCGGCGTTATGTCCCGCGTTCGCTTCGCGACGTCGGCTTGCATTTTTTTCCGGGTTATTCCTTCTCGCGTCTCATTGCCACAGCGTGCGGTGATTTTTTTCGAACCGAACCTGCTTGTACTGTGATCGATCTCATTTATCGTAAATTCGGCAATCGCCTTCAGGCGAAAGATGACTTATTGTCTGGTCTCACCGTGGCTTTGGCGCTCGTCCCCGAGGCGATTGCTTTCGCGATCATTGCTGGTGTTCCGCCGCTCGTGGGACTGTATGCCGCCTTTCTCGTTTGTCTTATCACAGCAATTGCCGGCGGTCGTCCGGGCATGATATCCGGTGCGACGGGTGCGCTTGCGGTCATCATGGTTGGATTGGTGAAAATCGGAAACGAAAAGGGGCAGGAGCTCGGTCTCGGCGAAGAGGCGGGTTTGCAGTACTTGTTTGTCGCCGTCATTTTGATGGGGATCATTCAGATCACCTGTGGTGCGTTTAGACTTGGGCGTTTTGTTCGACTGATTCCGCAACCTGTCATGTTTGGATTTGTGAACGGTCTCGCGATTGTCATTTTCATGGCGCAGTTTCCGATGTTCACGGATGCACCGACGGAGTCTGATGCTCCATGGCTACAAGGAGGCTCGCTTTTCCTCATGCTCGGCCTCGTGTTTCTGACGATGGCGATCAGCTTCTTTCTCCCGAAGTTTACGACCGCTGTTCCGGCATCTCTCGTAGGAATCATCGTTGTCAGCCTGATCGTGATCGGCTTCGGCCTCAATACGCTTTTGGTCGGCGACATGTCTTCGGTGGAGGGCGGCTTTCCCATGCCGGTCAGCTTCACGATACCGCTGAATCTCGATACGTTCATTTTTATCGCTCCGTTTTCCTTCATTCTCGCAGCGGTGGGATTGATCGAGTCGCTCTTGACTTTGACGTTGATCGACGAACTCACGGAGACGCGCGGTTCGAGTAACCGCGAGTGCGTTGGCCAGGGAATCGCGAACATCGTAACCGGATTTTTGGGGGGAATGGGTGGCTGTGCGATGATCGGGCAAAGTATCATCAATATTCGCTCGGGCGGTCGCGGGAGGCTTTCCGGCATAGCGGCAGGCCTTTTCCTGATCTGCTTCATCCTCTTTGCCAGCGCACTGATCGAACGAATTCCGCTCGCTGCGCTAACAGGCGTGATGTTCATGGTCGTGATCGGAACTTTCGAGTGGTCGAGCATTCGCATTCTCAAAAAGATTCCGAAATCTGACGCCTTTGTAATTTTGCTTGTCTCCATCGTTACCGTGGTGACTCACAATCTGGCTCTTGCCGTGATTCTCGGAGTGATTGTGTCCGCCCTGGTCTTTGCCTGGAAATCCGCTCATCACGTCCATCGTGAAACCGAAATTCGGGAAGACGGCTCCAAGGTCTACTACATCCATGGGCCGCTTTTCTTTGGATCGATCCAGGATTTCAATAACGAGTTTTCTCCTTCAGAAGATCCCGATGTGGTGGTCGTAGACATGATGGATTCCCGCGTTTGGGATCACTCTGGTCTGGAAGCCATTCAAAAACTTGCGGCACGATATCGAGCCAATGGGAAAACGTTGAAGCTGCAGCACATCAGTCGAAACTGTCAGCAACTGCTCGAAACGGCGGGCAGCATGGTCGATGTCATCGTTCTTGACGATGATCCCTTCTACATCGTGGCGAACTTGAAGAAAGAAAATCGCACACCATCTGCGGGTGCGACGGATGGGGTGGGCGACTGATATATTACTTCAGCTTTCCGAAACTTTTCCGTTTCGGTGTGCGTGCTGTGCTGCTACAGTAAGGGAAGTTTGTGAGTCTCACCTCTGCCATGACAAAACATACGGCGTTTATCTTTTTTGGAATCATCCTGGCCGGCTTGGTCGGATCGCTGATCTGGTTCAACATAAGTGGCAAGGTCGTCGAAACAACCGACGGGCCTCAACAGTTTGCAAACATTCCGGATGGTGACGCACCGGTTCCAGATTCACCGGGAGAAAAAAGATCACCCGCTTCGAAGGGTAAGGGCGGAAAGTCTGCTGCCAAGCGCGGTGCAACTGATCCTGCCAATCCTGTTGCAAAATCGTCAGGTGCGCCAGCCCTTGTCGCTGGCAAAGTCTATGCCAGCCCTGAAGCTGCAATGAAAGCTCTCGGGAGTGCAGCAGGGCAAAAGGACTTCGACACATTCGTGAACTTCGTCGGAAAGGATGCCGTCGCCGAGCAAATTCGGTCCGGAGTGAAGACGATCATCGAATCGCCGCAACTGAAGCTCAGCGCGGAAAAGCCGATGTCAGAGATTTCCAAATCGGCGAATGCCGTCCGTTGGGCACTGAATTTCGTTCCAGAAGCCGGTGCGGAAGCGAAGCAGATCTATGCGGACCTCGATGTGAAGTCGAAGGATGCATTTTCGATATCCCAGATCAGCTTGCCGCTGGAAATGGCAGCGATCGAGCGGCCAGAAGGAAAGCCTGCCTCGAATGATCCGGCTGCCCTATCAAAGCCAGCTTCCTCTCCGCCATCGGTCAAAGGAGTGGATGCGCTCACCATTGCGCACGCTTTTTCCAAAGCCGTAGTGGGACGAAATTTCAAAGCGGCTCGTGCCCTTTCCGATCCGGCAACTGTCACGGATGAACGTGTCGCCGCACTGATGATCGCGATTGAAGAGGGGAAATTCCAGCTGAAAGACGAGCGCCCTCTCGTCGTGACTCTCTCTCGCGACGATATCACCTGGGTGCTGACCCGAGTTCAAGGCGAAGGTTCGGGATCGGAGTTCGCGCTCG
>JAKMGR010000266.1 GCA_022424805.1 Verrucomicrobiales bacterium | reverse complement strand
GGTCCGGATAGTCGCTAGGATTAAGAACAATGAGTTTTTTCCCGGAATCGATTCGCTCCACTTCCCCTGATCCGCCGGGGAAATCAGAATCGACCTTGATTTCATCTGCGCTTGCCAGAATCGGAAGGAAAGGCAGAACCAGTAGCATTCGATAAAGCAGTGTCATTTCGAAGTCCGCTGATTCTGGAAAACTCATCCGCTTTCGGCAACAACCAGCCTGCCGTGAATCTGCCACTTCGAAAGCTTGCCCGAATCGTCTCCCATGGACAACACTCCCGGCATGTTGCGTCTCATTATTTTCCTCACCACGCTTTCCGGAATCGCCTTCGCTGGCGAAGCCACAGGCGTAGTTTTCCATGACAAAAACGAAAATGGTATTCACGATGAAGGCGAGCCGGGAATCCCGAAAGTCGCTGTCTCGAATCAGCGTGAAGTCGTCGTCACCGATGCGGAAGGAAAATGGAAACTCCCTCACGGCGACGACACGATCTTTTTTGTCATCAAACCGTCAGGATGGAAGACGCCGGTGAATGAAGTTCAGCTCCCGCAATTCTACTACATCCACAAGCCCAACGGTTCCCCCAAGAACTTTCGATATGCTGGCGTCGAGCCTACAGGGCCGCTACCCGAGTCGATCAATTTCCCGCTCACTCCCGCAGAGGAGCCAGACACCTTTAAGGCGATTTTTTTCGGTGATCCGCAGCCACGAAGCATTCAACAAATCGACTACATGGCGCATGACGTCATTGCCGAGCTCATCGGCACCGATGCCAAATTCGGCGTTACTCTCGGCGACATCCTCTTCGATGATCTCGATCTTTTCGAAGCGTCGAACGCGAACGTCGCGATGATCGGTATCCCCTGGTATAACGTGGTGGGAAATCACGACATCAATTTCGATTCTCCCAACGATCGCGATTCAGACGAAACCTTTCACAAACACTTCGGACCGAACTACTACAGCTTCGACTACGGGGCGGTGCACTTTCTCGTTCTCGATGATGTCGAATGGGGTCGCACCAGTTCCAGCGGAAAGAAAACCTACGTCGGCGGTCTCGATGAAGATCAGCTCACCTTCATCAAGAATGATCTCGCCCTCGTACCGGAAGAAAAACTGGTCATGCTGATGATGCATATCCCGCTGACGACAATGGAAAATCGCACGGAGCTGTATCGACTTATCGAAAAGCGACCCTACAGCCTCAGTATTTCCGGCCACACTCACTGGCATGCGCACCAGTACATCACCAAAGCCGACGGATGGGAAGGCGCCGAGCCTCACCACCACATCGTAAATGTGACAGTGTCAGGAACATGGTGGAAAGGAAAGAAAGACGAGCTCGGCATCCCCCATGCGACGATGCGGGACGGAGCGCCGAACGGGTATTCCATCATCACCTTTGACGGAGTCAATCATACCCTAGATTTCAAGGCGGCTCGGCAGCCTGCATCCTATCAGTTGAGCATTCACGCGCCAGATTCGGTTGGGGCCGTCGACTCCGATCCCAATTACGTCTACGTCAATGTTTTCAACGGATCGGAAAAATCGAAAGTTCGCATGAAAGTGGGAGACGGAGAATGGACTGAAATGGAAAAAGTCCTCGAACCTGATCCTCACTACGTCGAGACAAGGAATCGCGAAATCGAAGCAAATCCAGATGGTTCCCAACTCAATGGACCAATCGCATCTGGTCATCTTTGGAAGACCCAATTTCCAGCTGGCCTGTCTCTTGGGAACTATCTCATCGAAGTGGAAGCCACCGATGCCTACGGGAGGATGCACAAAGGAAATCGGATCATTCGAGTGAGGTGAGGGGAAAAATCGCGAAGGCGAAAGAATCAGCGCGAATAAGCGACTAACCATTCGAGTGGATCCGTGCTTCATTCATTTCCATTCGCGTCCAATTCTTCCCCAATCCGCCAGACGTCATATTGCCGATGAGGTCGCTTTGATTTGCCGACTGCAAAACCTTTTCTGGACGAAAATTCTTCGGCGGTCTTTTTCGCCGCCTCGGCATCGTATCCGCCACCGTGCGCATGGAGCAAATAGCGCAGGATCAGCGGTTTCTCTTTT
>JAKMGR010000259.1 GCA_022424805.1 Verrucomicrobiales bacterium | reverse complement strand
TGTCCGGATTCCCGCTTTGCCCTTTTCTCGCGCACGGTCGCGAACTCAGCGCCGTGAACACCCAGAGGCGTCAGAGAAAACTTATCGGCGGGAATGTCGAGAATCTCACTCATCCGGCTCTGGTAGAAATTGGAGAATGTCAAAAAGCCGTCGGCCGCAGCAGCCAGTTGCTTCATCTCTGCGAGCACCTGCTCCCGCCACGGTTCCTGGAGTTCATCGAGAAATACATCATCCCCCTGCAGGGTCACCAGGACAGGAACTCCGAGTTCTCGTTTCAAAGCGGGAATGCAGCCCCCGACGAGTAGATTGGTCAGACAGATCAGATCAGGCTTCACCACTTCTTTCAGCCAATGGACGAGTCGCCCGACTTCCTTTTTCTGGTAACCATGCTCCCCTTTTACCATTGAAAGAGTCATCGCGCCGAGATCTGCGGCACTGACGGAAATCGATTTTGACGCAACGCGCTTGATCAGTTTGGGATTATCAAGCCAGCGATCGAGGAAATTCGGTAGATGCCGAAAGAGCGGAATCTTCTGCTGCAGGTAGACATTGATTCCCCCGAAAAATACTTGGTCGACCGAGTGATCCTCTTCGTCCGTGCGAATGGGTGTGTAGAGCGGAAGCAGCAAAGTGTCCCAACCGAGTTCTTCCAAACCGGAAACTAGCGAGTTGTCGCGGATGCAGCTTCCACAATACATGCCACCTGCTCCTGCGGTGATATAAACAACTTTCGGACTCGATTTCACAGGTGAAGTTACCCAAGAATACGCCGCTCGTCGCCATCTTTCGGCAGGACATCATAACGCCAATGATTGCGGTCCAAGACAGGCTACAGTGAAAATCACCATCCACCGAAAGCCCATGAAAACCACATTGATTGCCTGCCTTTTTTTCGCCACACCCATTTCGGCCGTTGCCGACTGGCCACAATGGCGCGGCCCCGATCGCAACGGAGTCGCCTCTGCTGATGCCAAGCTGCCCGATGTTCTTCCAGAGGACTATGTTCCAACCAAAAAGTGGGAGTTCACCGGAGTTCCAAGCGATCACTATGGAGGCCATGGAAGTGTCATTGGATCGGACGGAAACGTGTTTCTTTCCGTCGTCTGGCATCGTGATGAAACCACCGAAACTCGCGCTATCAACGGCGACGTTCTCTCCAAGCTCGGTTATCGCGGCACTTCTTCGCTCCCCGAAGATATTCGGACAAAGATGGAAACCGATCGCATAAACCTGAGCCGCAGACTCCGCGGCACTGCTCTCGACGAGTGGGCGCAGAAGTGGGTCGAGGACCATATTGACCCGAAAACACAACTGAGCCTCGGATCGTGGATCATCAGTCGTTTCAAAAAGGGGAAGGCTGCCATTTCCCTCAAAGACTTTGATACGCTCCGCAAAGCACCAAAAGAGTTCGCGAATCAGGCGGAAATGGAAGAATGGGTGCGCGCACAGGAACTTGAGGAAGGCGTCGCCGATCAGGTCATCGCTGCCGTTCCCAATACCAAGAAAGTCGCCGACGATGTCGTTCTCAGCCTCGATGCCGAAACGGGCGAAGAAACATGGCGCTTCCAGGTTCCCGGCTACCCGAGCGGACGCGGCTCCTCGAGCACTCCGGCTATGGTCGATGGAAAAATCTACGCCGCACTCAGCGAAAATCTCTATTGTGTCGACGCTATCAATGGCAAAGAGGTCTGGAGGTCTCCTCTCACAGGACGCAAGGGACCAGCCTCATCGCCCTTGGTGAGCGGCGGAAAAGTTTTCCTGCAACAGAACCTGCTCACTGCATTCGACGGCGCTACCGGCGAAGAAGTCTGGAAGAACAAGGAAGTAAAAGGCACGAACCAATCCCCCGCGATCTGGAATGGGATCGTTCTTTGCAATTCCTCCAAGCAACTCATCGGGGTCGACGCACAGACCGGGGCGACAACCTGGGCGGTTGATGGAGGAGGCGACGGTACTCCCGTCGTGAATGGCGATCACGTCATTGTATCCAGTAAGGTCGAAGGAAAAAACCTGATCGCCTATCAACTCACCGCAGAAGGCCCCAAGCAGCTCTGGGTCAAAGATTTCCTCGCTCGCCGTTACGGCTCCAGCCCGGTAATTCACGACGGCCACGTCTATCACCTGGGCAGCGATCGCCACCTCTGCATTGAACTCAAAAGCGGCGAAATCAAATGGGAGCGCAAGGCCTCCTCATCTATTTCATCGCCTCTCGTCGTGAACGACAAGCTGCTCGTTTACGAAAACCGGGGTGGATTTGCTCACATCATTTCGGCAGATCCAGCAGAGTATCGCTCGCTGGGCCGTGCCAAGGTGGGAGCCCTGTATTGCGCATCACCAGCGCTGGTCGGGAGTGATTTGTTCCTTCGGACGAAGGAAAGTGTGGCCTGTTTTGGCTTTGAATAAGGGCAATTGCTCCTTGCTTGCCCCTGCCGCGCCAAAAAGATTCGGCAACAATCCTAGTAAAACTCTTAGCTCCAGCCCATCCCCGGGGGAAATGTCGCCTACCGCTAATAATTTTTCCGGCATAACTCAGAAAATCCCCGCGCCTCACTCTGGAATCTGAAATTTACCACCTGATTTCCTCAAAAGCAGTCACGAAAGAAGATTTCAGAACAAACGCAGGAGTATGTCCCGTTGAACGACCACTCAACTGACCAACCCGATGGCTGAATTGGCAAGACAGATTATCAAACAACAGTGGAGCAAGCGCCACGATCCTGACCCCGGTATCCAGGCGCAGGCGGTGGACTTGATCAAGCCCCACGTTGTCATGATTCGGAGTTGGGAGAAAAATGCCACTCGTGGCAGAAGACGGATTGAGCTCAAGCAAGTGAGCTGAGTCAAAGTGCAGGATAGGAGTTGCGGTCAACTCTCACTGAAGACGTATTCCCCGTCCTCCACTGTCACGTTCGGGGGACGTTTCTTCTCTTCAAACCAATCCCA